>DASZDB010000329.1:0-4947 GCA_035942495.1 Solirubrobacteraceae bacterium | reverse complement strand
TCGGGAACGGACCCTCGGAGGTGCTCATCACAAAGCAGCGGGCAGGCTCGATCTCACGAACCGCGTACGTGTACTCCAGGGTCCGGCCAAGGAACTGAGCCACGAACCGCACGCGCGAGCCCAGAACGGCCGGCGGCGGCGTCTCCCACTCCACCGACTTGATGTTCTTGTACCAGCGCGGCGCGTTGTCAGGATCCGCCGCGAACGCCGCCACCTCGCTGCGCGGCCTTCCGATCTCGATCTCGGTCACAACGTCGACCGTCATCGTCAGGCGACGTTACCGTGCCGATGCACGGTGGCGGCCGTGCGCCGCTGCGGTTGCGCGAGAAGCGGCAGTCTGCTGCCTGCGGGTCGTCTTACCAGCGCGCCGTCTCCCCGGACCCACCGCTCTGCCCGCGATCGCGTCAGAACGTCACGACATGGTTGCTGGCGGCGAACCGGCCGTGCGACCTTCGGCGGGCTTACGCACTGTCCGTTCACTTGGTCAGGTCCTCGTCAGTCGCCCCACGGGCGACGGCGCAGCCCCTTCAGACGAACACGGGGATCTCGTGTTCGCGCAGCTTGGCCGGCAGCTCGCGCGCCGGCGGCACCCCGATACCTTCCGAGCGATGTGCGTTAACGGCGATCGGTAGGTCGGTGGCATCGCCCCCGAGGATGATCGTCGTCTCCTGCCCGACCTCAACCGAGCCATTGGCCGCCAGATGTAGCGGCAAAGGGCAATCGGAGCAGCCCCCAGGGCAGCGGCGAGCGACCTGTGCGGTCGGTAGCCTGCTGCGGTGCGCCTCGCCACCGACTACCTCGTCATCGGCGCGGGCGCGAGCGGACTCGCCTTCACCGACGCGCTCTTGGCGCAGACGCAGGTCGACGTCACCCTGGTCGACCGCCGGCCCGGGGTCGGCGGTCACTGGCTCGACACGTACCCGTTCGTCCGCCTGCACATCCCGTCGGCGTACTACGGGGTCGGGTCGCTACCGCTCGGTGACGACCGCATCGACGACGCCGGGGAGAACACCGGGTTCTACGAACGCGCGACGGGCGAGGAGGTCCGCGAGCACTTCGCCGAGGCGGCCGAGCGCCTTTCGCGGACTGGCCGGGTCCGCATCCTCACGAACCACGAGCACGTGGGACGAGGAACTGACGGTGAGTGGCTTCGCGACCTGGCCACCGGCGCCCTTCACGAGGTCACGGTGCGCCGCAAGGTGGTCGACGCGCGGTACCTGGAGGCGTCGGTGCCGGCCACGCACGATCCGCCCTTCGAGATCTCGCCGTTGGCCCGGGTGGTGCCCGTCGGCGAGCTGCCGGCGGCGGCCGGGTCGACGTCGGCGTACACGGTGCTCGGGTCCGGCAAGACGGCCGTGGACGCGTGTACGTGGCTGCTGGACAACGGCGTGACGCCGGACCAGATCCGGTGGATCCGCCCGCGGGACGCCTGGTTTCTCGACCGCGCGGCGTTCCAGCCGCTCCAGCAGGTCGGCGGGATCATCGAGGGCCTGTCCCTTGATGCCGAGGCCGCAGCGCAGGCGGCAGACATCGACGACCTCTTCGACCGGCTCGAAGCGTCGGGACGCGTCTCGCGCATCGATCCGTCGCAGCCGGCGACGATGTACCGCGGCACGATGCTCAGCGCCCGCGAGCTGGCCGCGGTGCGCCAGATCAGCGACGTGGTGAGGCTCGGCCGCGTGCGACGCATCGACGCAGACCGAATCGTGCTCGCGCAGGGCGAGATCCAGACGGGTCCCGACGTCCTGCACGTCGACTGCACCGCACTCGGCCTTCGCGACGCTCCCGCTACGCCGATCTTCGAGCCGGATCGGATCGTGCTCCAACAGATTCGCCAGAACTCGCCCTGCTTCAACGCTGCCCTCCTCGCCTTTGTCGAGGCCCACCGCGATGACGACATCGACAAGAACCGGCTCTGCCCGCCCAACCCCTACGCGCGCAGCATCGAGGACTGGCCGCGACTCATGCGCCGCACGTGGGAGGCCGAGTTACGCTGGGTGGGCGAGCCGGACCTCGCTGCATGGGTCTCACAGAGCCGACTCAACCTGCTCCGGGCCTTGCCCGATCACGCGGCAGAGCCGGCCGTTCGCACCGCGGTGCAGCGATTCGTCACACACGTCGGGCCGGCGATCGAGCGGCTGAGGCAGCTCGACGGAGGCGATCCAGCTCAGCGTCCGGCCGCCATCAGCAGGTGATGCGCGGCTCCCGCGGATGAGCCCACTGGTCGTCGCGACACGGCCGGCGTCGTAGGAGCAGCCGCGTGTGCGCGTGCGAACGCGCGCTCCCTCGCGCGATAGGAGCAGTCCAGACCAGAGAGGCGTCAGCCTGCGCCGTCAGCGCGTGCCGCGCGAGTAGTCGCGCCGGTCGACGTCGCGGCCGATCGTGCTCGGGATCTCGGCACCGGGGGCGTCGCCGCTCGTGCCGTTGTAGGGGTGCTGGTTGATCCCGCTGCCCGTGCGCGTGTAGTAGCCGTGGCAGATCGCGAAGAAGAAGAGGCCGAGGAACGTGAGGAACATCCACATTCCGTCGCCGCCCGAGATGAAGGCGAGCGAGAGTTGCATCGCCGCCAATATCGCATCCCCGCAGCCCGAGGCGCGTGATCTGCGACACACACGTCCGGGGGCTGGCCGAATGTCGGGTCGTCGCCGCCCGCCGACGGCGCCACGCGAGGACTCGCCGCCCGCGCGTCGAACGCTGATCGGATGGCCCACGCCGACCGGCCGATCCGATCCTCCGCCGCGCGCCCCGCTGGGCGCCAGCCCAAGCCGGTCGAGTACAACATCCTCTTCACGGCCACGCTCTGCCTGCTGGCGGCCGGCGCCGTGATGGTCTACAGCGCGTCGTCGGCGCGCACGCTGCTCGAGGGCCAGGGCGACGGGACGCTGTACCTCGTCAAGTACCTCGCGTTCGGCGCCGTCGGGCTCGTCGTCCTGCAGGTGCTCGCCCGCGGCGGGCTGGAGATGCTGCCGCGCCTCACGCCCGCGCTCTTGGTCGTCTCGTTTCTCATGCTGATCGCGGTCAAGATCCCGGGTGCCGGCGTCGAGATCAACGGCGCGCGGCGCTGGCTCGGCGCCGGCCCGCTGCAGTTTCAACCGTCCGAGCTCATGAAGCTCGCGCTCGTGCTCTACGCCGCGGGGCTGCTGGCGACGACGCCGTCGCGGCTGCGCAACCTGCGTGGCGTCACCGGGCCGCTGCTGCTCGTCGCGGGTGCCGCGATCGCGCTCATCGCCTCCCAGCCCGACCTCGGCACGGCGCTGGTCATCGCGTTCACGCTCGGTGCGCTGCTGCTCGTCGCCGGCGTCCCGCTCGGGCTGCTGGGCAAGATCGCCGCCACCGGCGTGGTGCTCGTCCTGCTCTTCGCGCTCGCGGACCCCGAGCGAGTCTCGCGTCTGACGGCGTTCGTCAACCCGTGGGCGGATGCGAACGACACGGGCTTTCAGTCGGTCCAGGGCCAGATCGCCGTCGGTTCGGGCGGCTTCTTCGGCGTCGGCCTCGGCGAGTCCGTGCAGAAGGTCTTCTACCTGCCCGAGGCGCACACGGACTTCATCCTCGCGGTGATCGGCGAGGAGCTCGGCATCGCGGGCATCTGCGGGCTGCTGTTCCTCTACGGGCTGATCGGCTACGCCGGCCTGCGGACGGCCAAGGCGGCTGCGACGCGCTACACCCAGCTGCTCGCCGCCGGGCTGACCGGGCTGATCATGTGCCAGGCGCTGCTCAACGTCTTCGCGGTGCTCGGCCTCGCGCCGCTGACCGGTGTCCCGCTGCCGTTCATCTCGTCGGGCTCGAGCTCGCTGCTGACGCTGCTGGCGACGATGGGGCTGCTGTTGAACATCGCCGCGCGCAGCACCACGCACCTCGCGGCGCTGCCCCACCCGGCCGAAGATCGCGGCGATGCGCGAGGATCACGCGGTGTTGAGAGTGGTGATCGCGGCGGGCGGGACGGCTGGGCACGTCGTGCCGGCGCTGGCGGTCGCCGACCGACTGAGGGCCGCGGGGGCTGAGGTCACCTTCGTCGGCGGCGAGCGGGCCGAGGCCGAGCTCGTCCCCGCCGCCGGCTACGAGCTGCGCCCGATCCGCGTCGAAGGGCTGAGTCGCACGAACCCGCTGCGCGCCGCGCGGGCGCTGCTGCGGGCGGGCGCGGCGGTCGGCGCGGCCAACCGGATCCTCGGTGAGCTGCGTCCGGCGGCGGTGCTGGGCGGCGGCGGCTACGTTGCGGGTCCGGTCGGCCTGGCTGCGCTGGGACGGCGGATCCCGCTCGTGCTGACCGAGGCCGACAGCCACCTCGGGATCACCAATCGCCTGCTGGCGCCGCGCGCGCGCTGTGTCTGCCTCGCCTTCCCGATCGAGGGCCGCAGCGGCGCGCGATACGTCGTGACCGGACGACCCGTGCCGCCACCGGTGGCCGACGTCGCCGCCGCGCGGGCGCGATTCGGCCTGGACCCGGAGGAGGAGTGCGTGCTCGTCTTCGGTGGCTCGCTCGGCGCGCGCACGATCAACGAGGCGGCCGTCGCGGCGTTTCGCGCCGCGCCGTTTCGCGGGCTGCACGCCGCGGGCACACGCGACCACGCCGCGCTCGTCGAGCAGGTCGACGGCGACCACTACGACCTGCGCCCGTACATCGACGACTTCGGTCAGGCGCTCGCCGCCTGCGACCTCTGCGTCGCGCGCGCGGGCGGCTCGATCTTCGAGATCGCCGCGGCGGGCAAGCCCGCGATCCTCGTGCCCTATCCGCACGCGAGCGCCGATCATCAGACGGCCAACGCGCGCTGGATGGCGGATGCCGGCGCGGCGATCGTCGTACCCGACGCGGAGCTGACGCCGGCGCGGCTGGGCAGCGAGGTCGGCGCGCTGCTGGGCGATCCGTCGCGGCTGGCGTCGATGGCGAGCGCATCGGCGGCGCTCGCACGGCCCGACGCGGCCCAGGCGGTCGCCGACGCGGTGCTGGCG
>DASZDB010000328.1:0-1893 GCA_035942495.1 Solirubrobacteraceae bacterium | reverse complement strand
GATCAAGGCGGCCGCGGCGGCGGGAGCGCTCGACGAGCGCACCGCGGTCCTGGAGACCCTGACGTCGATCCGGCGCGCCGGCGCCGACATCGTCATCACCTACCACGCGAAGGACGCTTGCCAGTGGCTGTGACACCAACCCCCAAGATCCGGTCTCGCAAGGACGGCGCCGCCGCGCCGATCGACGAGGTCGACCGCAAGGTCCTGAACCTCATGCAGGGCAAGTTCCCGCTGCAGCCGCGCCCCTACGCCGCCGTGGCGAAGCTCGCCGAGATCACCGAGGCCGAGGTCATGGCGCGCGTGCAGCGCCTGCTCGACGACCGCATCATCCGCCAGGTCACGCCGATCTACGACACCCGCGCGCTGGGCTATGGCTCAATGCTCGTTGCCGCGAAGGTCGACCCCGAGCACCCGTGGCGCGCCGCGAAGATCATCAACTCGCACCCGGGCGTCAGCCACAACTACCTGCGCAACCACGAGTTCAACATGTGGTTCACGCTTGCCGTCGAGGGCGACTCCAAGCTCGGTCTGCAGGGCACGCTCGACGTGTTGCAGGAGCTCACGGGAGCCGAGTCGATCCGCCAGCTGCCGACGCTCAAGCTCTTCAAGATCCGCATGGACCTCGAGATGGAGGGCACGACGAAGTCACTGTCGACCGAGGGCGTCGCCGAGGCGCCCGTCGAACTCGAGGGCGTCCACTACGACGGGCTGGACATCGCCGTCATCCGCGCGACGCAGGGCGACCTGCCGGTCGTCTCCGAGCCCTACGCGGCGGCGGCCGCCACGCTGGGCATGACCGTGCCCGCGCTGCTCGAGCACATGGGCGGCATGAAGGAGCGCGGCATCCTGCGCCGCGTGGCCGCGATCCTCTATCACCGCCGCGCCGGCTTCAGCGCCAACGGGATGGGCGTCTGGGTCGTCCCGCAGGAGAAGATCGAGGAGTTCGGCCCGCGGATGGCCTCCTTCCGCGGCATCTCGCACTGCTATCAGCGCCCGACGTACGAGGACTGGCCGTACTCGATCTTCACGATGGCCCACGGGCGGTCCAAGGAGGAGTGCGACGCGATCCTCGACGCGATCGCCGGCGAGTTCGAGATCACCGAGCGCGCGACGCTCTACTCGTCGACCGAGTTCAAGAAGATCCGTCTCCTGTACTTCACGGACGACTTCAAGGACTGGGAAGCGAAGTACGCCGCCGCGTGACCGTCTCCTCGCTACGAGACGCACGCTCGGCCGAGCTCTACGCGCGCGCGCTGGCCTTCCTGCCCGGCGGCGTGAACTCGCCCGTCCGGGCGATGCGCTCGATCGGCCGCGACCCGCTGTTCATGCGGCGCGGCGCCGGCGGCGAGATCTTCGACGTCGACGAGAACCCGTACGTCGACTGGGTCTGCTCGTGGGGCCCGCTGATCTGCGGCCACGCCCACCCCGACATCGTCGCGGCGGTCACCGCCGCGGCGCAGCGGGGGACGAGCTTCGGTGCGCCGACCGCCGCTGAGGTCGACCTCGCCGAGGAGGTCAGCCGGCGGGTTCCGGGGGTCGAGATGCTGCGCATGACGTCGTCGGGCACCGAGGCGTCGATGAGCGCGATCCGCCTCGCGCGCGCGGCGACCGGGCGTACGAAGCTGCTGAAGTTCGCGGGCGCCTACCACGGCCACGTCGACGGCCTGCTCGCCGACGCCGGCAGCGGCCTGGCGACCCAGGGGATCCCCGCCTCGCCCGGTGTGCCCGCCGAGGTGGCGGCCAGCACGATCGTCGTGCCCTGGAACGACCCCGAGGCACTCGTCGCGGCGACCGAAGAGCACGCCTTCGCCGCGCTCCTCGCCGAGCCGTTCCCCGCGAACATGGGCCTGATCGCGCCGGCGGACGGCTTCCTCGAGCTGCTGCGCGCGCGCG
>DASZDB010000327.1:0-2143 GCA_035942495.1 Solirubrobacteraceae bacterium | reverse complement strand
CAAGCCGCGCTACGTCATGCCGTTTCACGGCGACCACAAGCGCATCCACCTGCACGGCCAGCTCGCGGAGGCGGTGGGGGTCGCGCCGGAGAACATCTTCAAGGGCGAGAACGGCCTGCCGCTCGAGCTCGACGCCAAGGGTGCGCGCTGGGGCGACAAGGTGCAGTCGGGGATGATCTTCGTCGACGGCGTCGACATCGGCGACGTCACCGACGTGGCCCTGCGCGACCGCCGCATGCTGTCGGCCGACGGCATCTTCGTCGTCGTCGCGACGATCTCCGAGCAGGACGGCTCGTCGGTCGCCGAGCCCGAGGTGATCTTCCGCGGCGTGCCGTACGCCGCCGACGCCGACAAGCTGCTCGACCAGCTGCGCGGCTGCGTGGAGAAGTCGCTCGAGCGCGCGGCGACAGACGAGATCCGCGAGATCGACCTGCTCCAGGAGATCCTCCACGACGACCTCGCGGCGTTCGTCTACGACAAGATCAGGCGCCGCCCGATGGTGCTGCCGGTCGTCGTCGAGGTATAAGACTCCGCACGCGCGGGGCCTACGCTGTCCGCGGTGAGAACAGCGATCACGCCCGGCGCGGCGGTCATGACGTTCCCGGCGCCGCGCGGGGGACTCGCTCGATGAGCGCCGGTCTCGCCGCGCTGCTCGACGATGTCGCGGTGCTCGCCCGCGCGGCCGCGGCCTCGGTCGACGACGTCGCCGCGGGTGCGAGCCGGGCGAGCATGAAGGCGGCCGGCGTCATCGTCGACGACGCGGCGGTCACCCCGCGCTACGTGCACGGGTTCCGGCCCGAGCGCGAGCTGCCGATGATCAAGCGGATCGCGGTGGGCTCGCTGCGCAACAAGCTGCTGTTCATCCTGCCCGCGGCGCTGCTGCTCAGCGAGTTCCTGGACTGGCTGCTCACCCCGATCCTCATGATCGGCGGCGCGTACCTCTGTTACGAGGGCGCCGAGAAGATCTGGGAGAAGATCAGCCCGCACCACCACGCCGCCCAGACGTCGGTCACCGCCCGGGGGCCCGAGGACGAGGACGCGCTCGTCGGCGGCGCGATCCGCACGGACTTCATCCTTTCGGCGGAGATCATGGTGATCTCGCTCAACGAGGTGTCCGACGAGGCGTTCCTCGGGCGCGCCCTGATCCTCGTGGTGGTCGCGCTCGCGATCACCGCGGTCGTCTACGGCGCGGTCGCCCTGATCGTGAAGATGGACGACGTCGGCCTCCGGCTCGCGCAGGGAGGCGACGGCGCCGCCGCCTCCTTCGGGCGCGGGCTCGTCCGCGCCATGCCGATCGTCCTGTCGGTCCTCGCGACCGTCGGGATCGCCGCGATGCTGTGGGTCGGCGGGCACATCCTGCTCGTCGGCCTCGACGACCTCGGCGTCCCGTTTCTCTACGACGCCGTCCACCATCTCGAGGAGGACGTCGATCACGCGCTCGGCGCGGTCGGCGCTATCGGCGCGTGGCTGACCAACACTGCGGCGTCGGCGGCTCTGGGGCTCGTCGTCGGCGCGATCCTCGTGGCGGTCATGCATCGGGCGCGCAGGCGCCGCCCGCACGAGGGTGAACGCGGCTGAGGCGACGTTGTCAGCGAGGCGCAGCCCGCGTGCTCACCGCGGGCGGGGCGCTCGTCGTCGCGATGTACGGCGCGTCGCGGTAGCGGTAGCCCAGCAGCATCCAGCCGTAGATCGCGTAGGAGCCGCCGGCCGGGGACGCGCCGCGGACCTTCGCGTAGCCGAAGTCGACGTGCCCGTTGCGAGCGCCGCGGCGGTCGAAGGCCGCCAGCCGGAGGCGCTCTGCGGCGCACAGCGCGACCGGTGCGCCGGCCGGCAGGATCGCCTCGACGATGCCGCCGCCGGGCAGCAGGCCGCGCCGCGTGCGCGGCAGGTTCCACAGCAGGTAGTTGTAGTGCGTCGCCGCGCGCCCGCCCGTCGCGTACGTGGCGCCGGGGTTGCCGTAGTTCGACCACCGCGCGCCGTCGCCGCCCGAGCGGCCGGCAGCGCGCCGCCGGCGCAGCTCGGCGGGGGTCTTGTAGAACATCCGCCGCAGCGTCGTGGTCACGTTCTGCGGGACGTTGCGGACGGCGCGGTCGCAGCCGGCCAGCGCGGCGCCGTTGCCGTTGCGGGCCGCCCGCGGCAGCAG
>DASZDB010000326.1:0-2025 GCA_035942495.1 Solirubrobacteraceae bacterium | reverse complement strand
CGAACCCAACCGCCGCGAGATCCTCGATCTGCTGCGCGTCGGCGAGCGCTCCGTCGGCGACCTCGTCGACCGCCTGACGCTGAGCCAGCCCGGCGTCTCCAAGCACCTCAAGGTGCTGCGCGAGGCCGGGCTCGTCGACGTCCGCAGCCAGGGCAAGCAGCGCCTCTACGCGCTGCGCTCTCAGCCACTGGCGGAGGTCGACGCGTGGCTTGAGCCCTACCGCGCGTACTGGTCGGACCGGCTCGACGCGCTCGAACGCCATCTGGATGGTTGATTCCACGACCGGAACCGCCATCTGCACGCGTCTCGCGGCGCAGGATCGCCACGGACCGAAGGAGTCCGTGCCGCTGGCACTGTCCACCTTCGCCCCGCGGCGTCCTGCATCCGCGATACGCGCACATCTGACGGCACCGGCCGCGGAACCAACCATCCAAGGAGAACCCATGATCGACGGCACCCTTGAGACGATCGACGGCAGGCCTGCCCTGCGCTTCGAGCGCCGCCTCGCCCACCCGGTGCAGCGCGTCTGGCGCGCGGTCACCGAGCCGGCCGAGCTCGCGCAGTGGTTCGTCGCACCGGTGCCGTGGACGCCCGCGCTCGGCGAGACGTTCGAGGGCGGGGGGCAGGCGGGAGAGATCGTCGCGCTCGAGGAGCCCACGCTGCTGCGCTGGACGTGGGGCGTGGAGCGCTACGCCTTCGAGCTGGCGCCCGACGGCGACGGCTGCCGGCTCGTCTTCACCCACGTCTTTGACGACCGCTACGGCCCTGCCGCGCAGCACGCCGCCGGCTGGGAGACCTACCTCGACCGCCTTGAGGCCATGCTCGCCGGCGGCTTCCTGTCCGAGGAGGACGCGCACGACGCGATCGGCGAGCTGCACGAGCGCTACGCCGCGCGCTTCGATCAGGACCCGGGGCCGGGACGGCGCATGATCGCCGGGATGGCGTTCCGCGACCTGACCCTCGAGGAGGACGACGACGGCGGTCCGCGGCTGCGCCTGGAGCGCCGCCTCCGCCACCCGATCGAGCGCGTCTGGCGCGCGATCAGCGACCCCGAGGAGCTCGCGGCCTGGTTCCCCGCCGACGCCCCGATGGAAGTCGTGGAGCACGACGCGCCGCACCGGCTCGTCGCCACCTGGTTCGGCGACGCCCTGCGCTTCGAGCTGCGACCCGACGGCGACGGCTGCGTGCTCGTCTTCACCCACACGTTCGACGACCGCGACACCGCGGCGCGCACGGCCGCCGGCTGGGATCGCTGCTTCGCGCGCTTGGAAGCCCTGTTCGCCGAGCAGCCGATGAGCGAGGCGACCGCGCTGGAGCTGTGGCCCGACGTCCACGAGCGCTACGCCGAGCGCTTCGGCGTCGATCCGGAGATCGGCCGGCGGGCGTACGCGGAGCATCCCGCCACCTGAACGACGTACTAGCGTGCGCCCGATGGGCGAGCACGTTCCCGAGCCGGTCGTGATGGGCGTCGTCAACGTCACCCCCGACTCGTTCTCCGACGGCGGCGAGTGGCTCGACGCCGAGGCGGCGATCGCCCACGGGCACGAGCTCGTCGCCCAGGGCGCGGCGATCCTCGACATCGGCGGCGAGTCGACCCGCCCCGGCGCCGACCCCGTCAGCGAGACCGAGGAGCTGCGCCGCGTCGTGCCGGTCCTGACCGGGCTCGCGAACGCCGGCGCGCGGCTGTCGATCGACACGTCGAAGGCGCCGGTCGCAGCGGCGGCGATCGACGCCGGTGCGACGCTTGTGAACGACGTCACCGCGCTGCGCGGCGATCCGCAGATGGCGGCGCTCGTCGCCGAGCGCGGCTGCGACGTGTGCCTCATGCACATGCTCGGTGAGCCGCGCACCATGAAGCGCGACCCGCGCTACGGTGACGTCGTCGCCGAGGTCGCCGCGTTCCTCGCCGAGCGCCTCGTGCATGCGGCCGAGCAGGGCATCGCGCCTGAACGCGTCTGGCTGGATCCCGGGATCGGCTTCGGCAAGACGATCGACCACAACCTCGAGCTGCTCGCGCGGCTGGAC
>DASZDB010000325.1:0-2197 GCA_035942495.1 Solirubrobacteraceae bacterium | reverse complement strand
TCGGTGCTCGACCTCATCGCGCCGGACCGCAACGTCTCGATCGAGCGCGAGATCTGGCCGGCGCTCGTCGACCAGGGCCTGTACGGCTACGTCGACGACGGCGCCTACTGGATCGACGTCGGGACGCCGCAGCGCTACCTGCAGGCGACCTTCGACATCCTCGAGGGCAACGTCCGCACCGGCGTCGTCGCGAAGCTCGGCGCGACCTACGTGTCGATCGATCCCTCTGCGCGGGTCACGGGGCGCGCCGTGCCGCCGGCCATCGTCGGCGCCCGCTGCACGATCGCCGAGCGCGCGCACGTCGGCAGCCTCGCCGTGCTCGGCGACGACGTGGTCATCGGCAGCGATGCCGTCGTCGAGCGCGCAGTCGTCCTCGAGGGCGCGCACGTGGGCGAGGGCTGCATCCTGCGCGACTGCATCATCGGCCCCGGTGCCCGCATCGGCGATCGCAGCCAGATCATCGGCGGGTCGATGCTCGCGGAGGGCGTCATCATCGGCGCCGACAACGTCATCGCGCGTGGTGCGCGGCTGTTCCCCGGCATGGAGGTACCCGATGGCGGCCTCGCCTTCGCATGATGTGACAGAACTGCGTCTCGACGCCGAGGCGATCGCGGCGGTCGACACGTCGGACATGCTCGCCGACATCGTCGGCCTGCCCGAGCACCTGCGCGACGCCCTGTGGAAGATCGAGTCGGCGAACCTCGACCCGTGGGACTCGCCGGGCGGGCTCGTCGTCGCGGGCATGGGCGGCTCGGCCGTCGGCGGAGCACTCGCCCGAGCGATGCTCGGCGACCATGCCTCGCGGCCGGTGCTCGCGTCGCGTCAGTACGGCCTGCCGGCGTGGACGACGCCCGACACGACGATCCTCTGCGCCTCGTACTCGGGCAACACCGAGGAGACGCTGGCGTGCTACGAGGCGGCCGGCGCGCTCGGGGCGCCGCGCGTCGTGGTCGCGAGCGGCGGCCGTCTGGCCGAGCTCGCGCGCGCCGACCGCGTGCCGGTGATTCCGGTCGCGGGCGGATTCCAGCCGCGCGCCGCGGTCGCCTACATGACCGTGGCCGCGCTCGAGGTGGCGTGGCTGTGCGGCGCGGGGCCGCGGATGGGCGCCGAGATCGACGTCGCCGCCGACCATCTCGAGCAGCTCGTCGTCGAGTGGGGCGCCGAGAGCGCCGAGGACTGCGAGGCCAAGGCGCTCGCGCGCGCCCTGCACGACAGCGTTCCCGTCATCGGCGGGTCCGGGCTCACGACGCCGATCGCCTATCGCTGGAAGACGCAGTTCAACGAGAACGCGAAGATCCCGGCGTTCACGCACGAGCTGCCCGAGCTCGACCACAACGAGCTCGTGGGGTGGCGCGACGCGTCTTCGCTGGGGCGCTTCGCCGCGATCTTCCTCGACGACAGCGACACGCACCCGCGGGTGAAGTCGCGCATCGCGCTGACGCGCGAGCTGATCGGCGACTCGGCCACCGGCACGCACGTCGTGCAGACGCGCGGCCGCACGGCCGTCGAGCGCGTGCTCTCGCTCGTGCTGCTGGGTGACCTCGTATCGCTCTACGTCGCGGTCTTGCGGGGAACGGACCCGACGCCCGTCGAGGCGATCGAGTCGCTGAAGGGGCGCCTCGCCGAGGGCTCGTAGCCGGCCGGGCACAAACCTTGACACAAGCGTGGTAAGGTTTGTCGCAGCGATGAACGCTCTGACGATCCAGGAGGCCGCGCAGACGACGGACTGGTCGCCGCGCATGCTGCGCTACATCGAGCGCGCCGGGCTCATCGAGCCCCAGCGCTCGGAGGCCGGCTACCGCCTCTACGGCCCTGGCGAGCTGCAGCGTCTGCGGACGCTGCGCGAGCTCGCGACACGGTTTGACATCGGCCTCGCCGAGATTGGCTTCGCGAAGCGGCTGCGCCGCGACGAGGAGCTTGCGGGCGCCGTCGACGCGTGGTTCGAAGCGCAGCCGCGCCGACCCGAGGACGTCCCACCGGCCGAGTGGCTGCGCTGGGAGCAGGACAAGCACACGAAGCTGCTGGCGCTCGCCAGGGCGACACCGGCGACAACGCGCGCCTGACTGAGGAGAAGCAACGGATGAACCCACCCACCGCCGCCGTCGACACGAAGCAGGACTTCAAGGTCGCCGACCTCTCGCTCGCCGACTACGGCCGCAACGAGATCATCCTCGCCGAGCACGAGATGCCCGGCCTC
>DASZDB010000324.1:0-3880 GCA_035942495.1 Solirubrobacteraceae bacterium | reverse complement strand
GTGACGCGCCAGCTGCTCGAGCACGGAGTCGGTGCAGACGGAGTGGATGAGTCGCACGAGCGGCGCGATCTGCTTGACCTTGCGGCTCTGCACGTGGCCGATGAAGTCCCACTCGAACGTGTCGCCGTGCACGGCGTACTTGACCTGCAGGTCCTGCACCCGGTTCTCCCCCACGACGGTCACGCCGCCGTCGGCGAGCGCCCCGAGCTGCTCGAGCGGCACGTACTTCACCGCGGCGCCGATCTCGACCTCGCCGGCGTCGCGCCCCGCGCGCGCCGCGGCGCCCGCGATGCGCTCACGGACCTCGGCGAGGTTCGCGCGAACGCGCTCGCCCGTCAGCTCGTGGGTCAATTGCCGGCCGGCGCGTCGGCGGTGACGCGCCAGACCGCGCTCGCCTGACGGCCCGTGTCCTTGGGGTCTCCGCCGTAGTCGCGCCGGTGGGAGTGAAACAGGCTGCGCGGCGCGCACATCGTGCAGATGTCGACGTCGTGGACGTGGTCGAGCGGGACCTTCGCGTGCTGCAGCTGCAGACGCGCGACGTTCTTGAGGTGGGCGTGGTTGCTCAGCCGCGCGGTGCCGCGCGGGTAGCGCATGAAGGAGCGGTGCACCCACGTGTTGACCTCGTAGCAGCACACGCCGATGCTGGGCCCGATCGCCGCCTGGATGTCGGTCGCGCCGGCCTCGCGCAGCGTCTCGACACCCTTCTTGAGCACGTCGGCCGCCAGGCCGCGCCAGCCCGCGTGGATCATCGCGACGCCCTCGGGGGCGATCAGCGCGACCGGGAGGCAATCGGCCGTCACGACGACCGCGGCGTAGCCCTCGAGCGTCGTCGCGACGCCGTCGGCCTCCGCCTTCTCATCCTCCGGCGCCTGCGGGTCGGTGACGAGCACGACGTCGGAGCCGTGAACCTGCTTGACCTGCAGCCAGCGCTCCTGCGGGATGCCGATCTGCTCGGCGACACGCCGTCGGTTCTCCTCGACGGCCGGCATGTAGTCGTTGGTGTCCAGGCCGACGTTGAGCGTCTCGAACGGCTCACCCGACACGCCGCCGCGGCGCGTGAAGAACAGCGCGCTGCCGCCCGGCAGATCGCAGGCGATGTGGTCGCCGGCGGCCTTGAAGGGCGCGTTGAGGCGATCGCCCCACACATTCTTGGACCGCATCGGGGTCGTGGACTTCGGTCGCGTGGGCGTTGCCATCGATTTCATTTGTAGCACGGCGTCACGTCGTGCCCGCGTCCGGCGCGACGGCCACGGCGAGCGCGGCCGCGAGCTGCGCCTCGCGGCCATCGGGGAGCGCGCCGTCCAGCCGCAGGTCCAGAACTGCCTGCAGCCGGCGCCCCAGCTCGACCCCCGCGGCGACGCCCGCCGCGCGCAGGTCGGCGCCGGTGATCTGCAGCTCGATGTGGCTCAGATCGTCGAGCCAGCGGCGTGCGGCGGCGGCGCCCGCGTCGCCCCCGCGCGCGCCGGCGAGTGCCACCGCTTCGACCGGCCGGCCGCGCAGTGCCCGCGCAAGGTCGGAGGCGACTCGCGGGGGATCGTCGAGCGCGGGCGCCTCGCGGCAGGCCCGCAGGATCGCCCGCTCGGCGGCGCTGAACTGCAGCTCGGCGAGCAGGGCATCGGCGGGCGCGGCCAGCGACGCGGCGAGCACGAGCAGGTCGCGGCGTCCTTCGCCCGGGGGCAGCAGCTCGAGCGCGCGCTCTGTCAGCGCGCGGTCCGGCGCGAGCCACGGCGCGAGGCCGAGCGCCGCGGCGGCCGCCAGCGCCGCCGGCGGATCGGGCTCCCCGAGCGCGAGGCGCAGCTCGTTGCCGATCCTCGCCCCCGAGACCGTGTCGAGCGCGCCGGCGCGGACCGCCTCGCGCGCGAGCTGCGCCGTGTGCTCCTCGAGGTCGAACCCGAGGCGCGCCGCGTAGCGCGCCAGCCGCCACAGCCGCGTCGGGTCGTCGGCGAGGCTCGCGTCGTGCAGGACGCGCAGCCGGCCCGCGGCGAGGTCCTCCTCGGCGTGCGGCGCGGCGTGCAGCTCTCCGGTGGCGAGGTCGACCGCGAGCGCGTTGACGGTCACGTCGCGGCGCTGCAGGTCCTCCGCGATCCCGGCCGGCCGCACATCGGGCAGCGCCCCCGGGCGCGCGTAGCTTTCGGCGCGCGCCGAGGCGAGGTCCCAGCGACAGCCGCCGTCACGGACGGTGGCCGTGCCGAAGCGCTCGTGCGCGACCGCCTGGCCGCCCTCGCCGAGGCGCGCGGCGAGCTCGCGCACGTCGCCGTCGACGACGACGTCGAGCTCACGCGGCGCCCTGCCGAGCAGCAGGTCGCGCACAGCGCCGCCCACGAGGTACACGCCCGCCATCCCCGCGGCGGCGTCGAGCAGCCGACCGCCACAGGGCAGCTCGCGCAGGCGCCGGCGCAGGTCGTGCATGGCCACAGTCTCGCGCGTATCCACCCCCCGGCCGCCCGGAGGACCGCCGTCGCCGACCGGCGGACGCCGCCCGCGCGGTCTCTACCATTGCCGGCGTGAGCCCTTCGCCCCGCGGCGAGCGTCCGCTTCCGCGGCTCGCGATCGGGGCTGTTCTGCTCGTGCTCTGCGTCGCCGGCGCACTCGTGGCGTTCGGCGGCAGCGACGACGTGTTCAACCCGGACGTCGGATTCGTCGACACGAACGAGGACACGCCCTCCGCGACCGCCAAGCGACCTCGTGCCAACGGCCATCCGGCCGACGATGGCTTCAACTGGCCTGTCTACGGCTACTCGAAGGCGCGCACGCACCACCTTCCCCTGCGCCGGGCTCCGCGCCCGCCCTACCGCCAGGCGTGGGCGCGGCGCGGCAGCGTCCTGCTCGAGTTCTCGCCGGTGCTCTGCGGGCGGAGGGTGTACCTGCTCAAGAACAACGGGGCGCTGTACGCGATCTCCCGCGCGACCGGCCGCGTGAGCTGGCGGCGCAAGCTCGGGTACCTCGCCGCCGCGTCGCCGGCCTGCAACGACGGCACGATCTACGCGGTCCTGCTCAGCCGCAGCAAGCAGGAGAGCGCCGGGCGGATCATGGCGATCCAGGCCAAGACCGGCAGCACGCGGTGGTCGCGCCAGCTGCCCAGCCGCTCGGAGTCCTCGCCGCTGATCGATCGTGGCCGCATCTACATCGGCAGCGAGGACGGGACGGTCTATTCCCTGCGCGCGCGCGACGGCGTCGTGCGCTGGCGCGCGAAGGCCGCCGGCGCGGTCAAGGGCGCGATCGCGCTGGACTCCGGCAAGCTGTACTTCGGCGACTACGGCGGCCGGGTGCACGCCATCCGCCGCACGGACGGCAAGAAGATCTGGTCGACGTCGCCCGGCGGCGGCGCGCTGGGTCTCGGCGCGGGCAACTTCTACTCGACCCCCGCCGTCGAGTACGGGCGCGTGTACATCGGCAGCACGAACGGCGCGGTCTACTCGCTGTCGAGCACCGACGGCAAGCTCGCGTGGAGCCGTCGCACCGGTGGCTACGTATACGCCTCACCGGCGGTCGGACAGGTTCGCGGTGGGCGTCCGACCGTCTACGTCGGCTCCTACGACGGGCGGTTCTACGCGCTGGACGCCCGCACCGGCCAGCCGCGCTGGACGCGCGCGCTCGGCACGAAGATCTCCGGTGCGGCGACCATCATCGGCGATGCCGTCTTCGTCTCGGACCTGGGCCGGCGCTCGACCTGGGCGCTCGGTGCGCGGACCGGGAAGACGCTGTGGAAGACGAACCGCGGCGCGTTCAACCCGGCGATCAGCGACGGGCGGCGGGTGTACTTCACGGCGTACACGTCGCTGTTCGCGCTCGACCCGCGGGGGCGGCCGTTCGATCGCTCGTCGGCGCGCGCCGCGCGGCGGCAGACGCGCGCGCAGCGGGCGGCGGCCCGCCAGCGCGC
>DASZDB010000323.1:0-9737 GCA_035942495.1 Solirubrobacteraceae bacterium | reverse complement strand
CCCGGGCCGCTCGGACTCGCGCTCGTTGACGCCGATCACGGCGTGGATCCGCAGGGAGCGGCAGGCTGCGACGAGCTCGTCGACGAGCGGTCCGGGCACGTCGACGGAGCTGAGCCACATGCGCTCCCACAGCTCGTTGGCGCCGCTGAACGTCGCCGCCTGATGCGCCCACGCGTTGGACGGATAGAGCGAGACGAACGTCTCCGGCAGCACTGCCAGCTCGGCGCCGGCCTGCGCCGCCTGCTCGAGCAGCCCGATGGCCTTGGCGATCGTCGCCTCGGCGTCGAGGATGACCGGGGTCGCCTGGATCGCGGCGACCCGCACCGTGCGCAGGACCGGAGATGCGCCCATCAGCGGCCGGGCTTGATGTTCTGGTTCATGTGGAACAGGTTCTCCGGGTCGTAGCGCCGCTTCACCTCGACGAGCCGCTCGTAGTTGTGGCCGTAGTTGTCGCGGATGCGCTCCTGGTCGTCGCCCGCCATGAAGTTCACGTAGCCGCCCTCCTCGGAGTGTGGGTGGATCGCCTCCCAGTAGCCGCGGACCCAGCTGGTGTTGCGCTCGTTGTCGGCGGCGTCAGGCCACATGCCGGCGATCACGCACGCGAACTTCGCGTCGCGATACGCGAAGGCGGTCGCATCGCTCGCCACGCGGTGGCACGCGCCGTCGATCGGATACAGGTGCATCGTCGACTGCACGCACGGCACGCGCGGCCCGTGCTCGACATGGGCGGCGATCGCCTCGTCGGTCAGATCGCGGACGAAGTCCGCCTTCCAGTAGTGCTGCAGCCCGGGCGGCAGCAGGGCGTCGAAGGCGCCGTTGAGCGCCGGGTACGGCATCGGGCCGACGTGCTGGGCCACGACGGGGGCGGCCTCGAGCAGCGGGGCGATGGCGCGCTCGCCGTCGGCCGGCGCTCCGGACCAGCACGTGATGACCGCGCACATCGTCTCGCCGTGGCGATCCTCGGGGATGAACGGCAGCGGCGGCGCGATCTGGAAGGCGAAGAACGCGCCGAGCTCCGCGGGAGCGTCGGCGATGAAGTCACGGTAGAAGCGCAGGACGTCGCCGGCATGCTCCACGGCATAGAAGATCGGCCCGCCGTAGATCTCGCCCACCGGGTGCAGGCGAAACTCCAGCGAGGTGACGACACCGAAGTTGCCGCCGCCGCCGCGCAGCGCCCAGTAGAGGTCGGGATTGCTCTCCTCGTCGGCCGTCGTCAGCCGCCCGTCGGCGGTGACGACGTCGGCCGAGATGAGGTTGTCGCAGGACAGGCCGTGGCCGCGCGCGAGGTACCCGATCCCACCGCCGAGCGTGAGCCCCGCGACGCCGGTCGTCGAGATGATGCCGCCGGTCGTCGCGAGCCCGAACGGGTGGGTCGCGTGGTCCAGGTCGCCCCAGGTGGCGCCGCCCTCGGCGCGCGCCGTGCGCGCTGCGGGATCGACGCGGACGCCGCGCATCCCCGAGAGATCGCAGACGACCCCGCCGTCGTTCGTGCCAAAGCCGGGCACGCTGTGGGCGCCCCCGCGCACCGACAGGTCCAGCCCCTCGTCGCGAGCGAGCTCGACGGCCGCGATCACGTCCGCGACGTCGACGCAGCGGATGATCGCGCCGGGCCGGCGATCGATCATGCCGTTGTACACGGCACGAGCCTCGTCGTAGCCGCTGTCGCCCGGCAGGGTCAGCCCGCCGCGGATCGTGCTTCGCAGCTGCTCGATCGTCGCGGCGGAAAGCTCTCCGGCGGTCGTCGTCGTCGCCTCGATCGTCATGTCGTCTCCTTGCGGTCTTGCCCCGGATCGCCGGCGGCTCGTGTCGATTGCGCTGGTATAGCCGGGCGGGCGTTCTGAGAGCGTTCCATCACCGTTCCGGCACGCTGCCGCACCAGCGCTCGAGCCTTGCCACCGCACGCCGCTCGAGCACCACCGCGCCCTGGCGGCGGGCGACGCGCAGCGCTCGGGCGAAGTGCCGCTCGGCCGCTGCGTGGTCATCGGCCTCGGCGAGGACGAGCTCGCCCATCAAGCCGTGCAGCTCCGCCTCCAGGACGCGCTGCTCGGTCGTCTCGACCACGTCGAGCGCCTCCGTGAGTGCGGCGCGCGCGAGCTCGAGTCGTCGCGCCGCGAGGCACATGCGTCCCAGCAGCCCGAGCGCCCAGGGCATGTAGAGCGGCTGGCCGCTGCGCCGGTAAGTGTCGAGTCCCTCGCCGACCATCGCGATCCCCTCGGCTGCTCTGCCGTCATGCACGCTCGCCCAGCCGCGCAGGATCGTTCCCATCGGCTGCATGAAGCCAAGACGCTGCTCGTCGGCGAGTCCCGCGAGCTGCTCGGTCAGGACGAGCGCGCGGGGCTCGTTCCCGCTGTCGATCGCAAGCCAGCTGGCGAAGTTCAGCGCGTAGGCGAGGCTGAAGGGATGCTCGAGCTCCGCCGCGATGCGCAGCGCCTCGTCAGCGCGCCGCTCCGCCTCCTCGCGCCGGCCGAGGTGCCAGAGCGTGTACGCCAGCCGGCTGAGGCAGATCACCTGCGGATCCTGCGCATAGATCATCAGATGCGCCCGTCCTCGCTCGGGCGCATAGCCGGCGATGGCCTGCTCGAGGTGATCGCGCGCCACGACGAGCTCGCCGAGCCAGAACGCCGCCACGCCCAGCATGTAGTGGCCCTCGACGGCCACCATCGGATCGCCGCTGCGCTCGCCGAGGGCCACGAGCCGTCCGCCGAGCTCGTGGGCTCTGCGCAGCTCGCCGCGCGTCAGCGCCGCCAGCGCGACGCCGCGGATGACCGGCGCGGCCGGCTCGTCGTCCAGCCGCTCGCACAGCTCCCACGCTCGGGCGTAGGTGTCGCTGACCTCCTGCGCGCCGTACCCGCGATCGACGCACAAGGCGACGCCTAGCCGGGTCCGCAGCGCCAGCTCGCGCCGGTCGCGCTGAGCGTCCTGCGGGTGATCGGCGAGCAGCTTCAGCGCTCGCGACAGCAGATCGACGGATCTCGCGTTGGCGTAGACGTTCTGTGCGACCGTGGCCGCGCGCACGTAGAAGTCGATCGAGCGCTCGATCCAACCCGCGCTCTCGTAGTGCGCTGCCAACTGGCCGCTGACGCTGTCGAGATCCGTTCCGTGCAGGCGCTCCAGCGCCTGCGCGACACGCCGGTGCAGCATGCGCCGGCGGGCGGACCCGCTGCGTCGGTACGCCGCCTCGCGGAGCTTGTCGTGGGTGAAGTCGTAGGCGTCGAGGCCACGCTCGCGGATGATCCGGCGTTGCCAGAGCTCGTCGAGCGCCTCGACGATCTGCTCCTCGCTTCGCGGGCTCGCCCGCTCGAGCACGTCGAACCTGAACGCCCGGCCGACCGTGGCCGCAAGGCCGGCGAGTTCCTGAGCGACGGGCGAGAGCTGGGCCAGCCGCGCCTCGATCACGGAGTGCGCGCGCGGTGGCAGTTGCCAGCCGGCCTTGGCGTCCGCGCTCGTTCGGCGACCGGGGTCCGCGTCGCCGAGTCCCGCCCGGACCCACTCGACGACGAACAACGGGTTTCCCTCGGTTTCGCGGTACAGCAGATCGGCCTGCGCGTCGTCGAGCTCACGACCGCAGATCGCGCCGGCCAACATCGCGGTGTCGACGCGGCCCAGTGGGCCGAGCTCGAGTTCCGTGAGCTGACCGCTCGAGCGCGCGTCGTGCAGCAGCGACTGGAGCGGATGCTGCGGACCGACCTCCTCCGATCTGACAGTCGAGACGATGAGCAACCCGGCGCGCGAGCGAGAGCGCAGGAGATGGTGCAGCCAGCCGATCGTCTCGAGGTCAGACCATTGAAGGTCGTCGACGACGAGCAGCAGGGGCCGTCCCTCGGCGAGAACCGCGTGCGAGAGGCCGTCCAGCAGGCGGGCGCTCTGCCAGTCGTCGCTCAGGGGCGCCGCCGCCGGTAGCTCGGGACGCTCCGCGTGCAGCTCCGGGAGCAGCCTCGCGAGCTCGACCAGCCAGGGATCGTCCAACCGGCGCAACCCCGCCGCGATCTCGGAGCTGCGCAGCAGCTCGACGACGGGCGCGTACGCCAAGCTCCCCGCGGCCGCGTAGCAGCGGCTGATCGCCGTCACGAAGCCCTGCCGGGCCGCCCAGTCGCGAAGCTCCTCGCCCAGGCGCGACTTGCCGACGCCGGCCTCGCCGGCGATCACGGTCAACTGGCTCTGTCCGTCGAGCGCGCGCCGCCACGCGTCAGACAGCGCGTGCCACTCCTCGCTTCGCCCGATCAGTGGCATCCCGGCGCCGAGAAGCCTGCTCATCCGCGTGGGCGCGGGTGCCGCGTCGGGCTCCAGCAGACGCTCGTACGCGTCGCGCGTGGCCGCGCTCGGCGCGATTCCGACGTCGCGCGCGAGGGCGGTGGCGCAGCCGTGGTACACGCGCAGCGCCGCAGCGCGGTCGCCGCTCAGCGCGCACAGCCGCATGAGGCGCTGGCAGGCGAACTCGTTTCCCGGATCGTGCTCGAGCAGGCGCCGGGCCCAGGGGATCGCGCCGCGGTGGTCGCGTTCGAGCTCCAGCAGTTCGGCGAGCAGCTCCGCCGCCCGCAGGAACGCCGCCCGCAGGCGTTCGCGCTCGGGCACGATCCAGTCGTCGTAGCAGCCGGGCAGGAGGTCGCCGGCGTACAGGGTGACCGCCGCTTCGAGGGCCGCCCGAAGGTCGCTGGACGCTCCGGCCCTACGCGCCGCTTCGGCGCGTGCCGCCATGTCGTCGAACTCGGCGACGTCGAGCCAGAAGGCGCCATCGGCCCGCCAGCACACCGTCGCGCCGCCGACCTCCAGGTAGCGGTCCGCGTCGGGAAGCGCGCGCCGCAGCAGATGCAGCGCCTGGCGCAGGTTCGTGCGCGACTGCGACTCCTGCGAGTCGGGCCAGAACGCAGACGCCACGCGCTCGCGCGGCTGCGGCGCCTCGCGATGCACGAGCAGGTACGCGAGCAGCGACTGCAGGCGCGGTGCATCGACGCTCGTCACCAGGCGTTCGTCGAGCGCGATTCGCAGCCCGCCGAGCAGCCGTATCCGCAGCACGCCGGCTCGCGCCGAACTCGAAGACGCCACCGCGTCCATGGCCCCATCCTGCCAGGCCGCCCGCCGCGTCGGGAGGTTTGGCTGTGAATCCGCCGAGAGCCCGCGACGCGACATCATTGGCCCATGCGCGTCCGCCACGCCGATCCCGCAGCGGACGCCGCCGCATGCGTCGCGATCTATGCGCCCTACGTCGGCGGCTCGCCCGTCTCCTTCGAGGAGGTCTTGCCGACGCCGGAGCAGTTCGAGGCGCACATCGCGGCCACCAGCGAGCGCTACCCGTGGCTCGTGCTGCAGGACGCCGGCGCCGTTGTCGGCTACGCCTACGCCGCGCAGCACCACGGCCGCGCGGCCTACCGCTGGGCGGTCGACGTCGGCATCTACGTCGACCCCGGCCGCCACCGCGCCGGCGCCGGCCGGATGCTCTACGAGTCGCTGTTGGAGCTGCTGCGCCGCCAGCGCCTGCACAGCGCGTGCGCCGGCATCACGCTGCCCAACGATGCCAGCATCGGCCTGCACCGCGCGCTCGGCTTCGAACACGTCGGGACGTTTCGCTCGATCGGCTGGAAGGCGGGCGCCTGGCGTGACGTGTCGTGGTGGCAGCTGCAGCTGCAGCTCGCGCCGGACGGCGCCGGCGCGGCCGCGCCGCCGCCCGAGCCGCTCGGCCCCCAGCGGCTGTGAGCGCGGAGCGCGCCGTCTGCGTCGGGCTGGACGTCGGCACGGGCAGCGCTCGGGCGATCGCCGTGGCCGCCGGCGGCGAGGTCGTCGGGCGCGGCGCGCAGCCGCTGCGCAGCCGGCGCGACGGCGACCGCCATGAGCAGGACCCGGCGAGCTGGTGGGCGGCGACCGCCGCCGCCTGCCGCGCGGCGCTGAAGGACCTCGCGCCGGGGCGGATCGCCGGCGTTGCGACATGCGCGACGTCCGGCACGATCCTGCTCGTCGACCGCGACGGCCGGCCGTGCACCGCCGCGCTCATGTACGACGACGCCCGCGCCAGAGAGCAGGCGCGCCGCCTCGACCTGCCGACCTCGTGGGCGCTGCCCAAGCTGCACTGGCTGCTCGAGAGCGCAGAGGCGACGGCCCGCGGCGCAGCGGGGCTGACGCTGGCCCATCAGCCCGACATCATCACGCGCGCGCTCGCGGGCCACGCCGTCGCGACGGACTCGAGCCACGCCCTGAAGAGCGGCTATGACCTCGCGTGCGGCGCTTGGCCGGAGCGGCTCGCCGGCGAGCTCGGCGACCTGCTGCCGGACGTCGTCTCGCCCGGCACCGCGCTCGGGGCGGTCTGCGCCGCGGCCGCCGCGCAGACGGGGCTGCCGACGGGCACGCCGATCGTCGCGGGCATGACCGACGGTTGCGCAGCGCAGATCGCCGCGGGGGCGCTGCGGCCCGGCGACTGCAACTCGGTCCTCGGCACGACGCTCGTCGTCAAGGGCAGCTCGCCCGAGCGCGTCGAGGACCGGGCCCACGGGATCTATTCGCACCGCGCGCCCGACGGCGGGTGGCTGCCCGGCGGCGCGTCGAGCAGCGGCGCCGGCGTCCTGACCGCCGCCTTCCCTGGACGCGACCTGGACGCACTCGGCGAGCAGGCCGCCGCACACGAGCGCACGCGCGTGCTGAGCTATCCGCTCGTCTCGCGCGGCGAGCGCTTCCCGTTCGCCGCGCCCGACGCCGAGGCGTTCACCCTCGGCCGGCCCGCCGGCGACGGCGAGCGCGCGGCAGCGCTCATGCAGGGACTGGCGCTCGTCGAGCGGCTGTGCCTCGAGCAGCTCGAGCGGGTGGGGACCCCGTCCGGAGGGGAGCTGAGCCTGACCGGCGGGGCCACGCGCAACGCCCGCTGGTGTCAGCTGCGCGCCGACGCGCTCGGACGCCCCGCCCGGCTGCCAGAGCAGACGGAGTCGGCGTTCGGGATGGCGATCCTCGCGACCGCCGCGACAAGGGGCGAGCCCGTGGCCGACGCCGCGGCGCGCATGTCGCGTACCCGGGCGCGCTTCGAGCCCCGCAGCGCGATGCGCGCGCACCTCGCGGAGCAGTACGTGCGCCTCCTCGGCGAGTTCGTCCGCCGCGGCTGGCTGGCCGCGCGCGACGTAGCTTGAGCGGCGCGCTGGACAGCGCCACCGATCCGGGCCGGCCTGAGCGTCTGCTCCCAGAGATGGACCACTCGTCCAGACGTCGAGTGGACGCTCGAAATCGGGGTCGTGCGTTGGTCCATCTGAGGGCTGCGCGCTGGTAGGCCGACCGCCGAGCGCCCGACCTGAACCGTGTGTTTCACCGCAGCACACGGTCACTCGCCGTACTCGGGGCCGCGTTCGCCATCGGCGCCTCCGCCCCGGAGGCGCAGGCCGCGCCCGACCCGATGCTCGACGACCAGTGGGGCCTGACCGACGCCGCCACGGGCGCCCCCCAGGCATGGACGCAGTCGCGCGGCGACGGCATCCTCGTCGCCGTCCTCGACAGCGGCGTCCAGCTGCACCATCCCGATCTTGCCAACAGCCTGTGGCGCAACGCCGCCGAGACGCCCGCCAACGGCGTCGACGACGACCGCAACGGCTACGTGGACGACGTCCACGGCGCGAACATCACGGCCGTCAACGGCAACGTCGAGGACGACAACGGCCACGGCACGCACGTCGCGGGCATCGTCGCCGCCCAGGCCGGCAACGGCACCGGCGGCTCGGGCATCGCCCCCGGGGCGAAGATCATGTCCGTCAAGGTGCTCGACGCCAACCGCGCCGGCGACTCCTCGCAGCTCGCCAAGGGCATTCGCTACGCGGTCGACCAGGGCGCGAAGATCCTCAACGTCTCGATCAACGGCGACGGCACGACCCCGGACCTCGACCAGGCGCTGACCTACGCCGGCCGCAAGGGTGCGACGATCGTCGCCTCCGCCGGCAACAATGGCCGCGACATCGACCTCGCGCCCTCCTATCCGGCGTCCTCGGCCGAGCCCGCGGTGCTGACCGTGACGGCGATCCAGCCGACCGGCAGCCTGCTTGGCATCGCCAACCGCGGCCTGCGCTCCATCGACCTCGCCGCGCCGGGCGGCCACATCCTCTCGACCGCCAGGGGCTCCGGGTACGAGCTGCGCGAGGGGACCTCGATGGCCGCTGCCTTCGTCTCGGGCTCGCTGGCGCTGCTCGCCGCCGCCCGCCCCGATCTGGCCCAGCCGGCGCTGCGCGACGCCCTCGTGCAGAGCGCCCCGAAGCCGAAGCACCTCGCCGGCCTGCTCGAGGACGGCGCCCTCAACGTCGCCGCGGCGCTGCGCACCGTCCTGCCCGGCGACATGTGGCAGACGCGGGCGGCCGCGCTGGACTCCGAGGCCGGCGCCGCCGCCGCAGTCAGCCTCAAGGTCAGCGCCGCGCGCCGCGTCCGCGCCGGCCGCTCCGCGACCGTCCGCTGGACGATCAGCGGCGCCGACGAGCGCGTCGTGAGGTGGCGCGTCTTGCTCAACGGCAAGCGCATCAAGACCCTGGCGGGCACGAAGTCGCGGCTGCGCAAGCGCGTCAACAAGCCCGGCACGCACCGCTGGAAGGTCGTCGGCCTCGACGCCGACGGCGGCCGGGTCGTGGCCGCGGCACGCCGGTTCAAGGTCCTGCGCGGCAACTGAGCACGCCGCGGGCTGCGACGGCCCGGCCTGCGATCGGGCCCATCCGCCCGTCGGGCCGAGCCGTGGGCGCGCGCGCGGGGAGAGAGGCCGCTGGTGGTCCGGCGGCCCGCGCTATCCTCTCGGCCAGACCTGCTTGCGGCAGGTCCTTTTTCTGTCCTCTCGCCGTCACGGAGCGCCGAATGGCCCGCGGAGACGTGCGTATCGCTGTGACTCTCGCCTGCGAGACTTGCAAGCGGCGCAACTACCAGACGAACAAGTCCAAGCGCAACAACCCGGATCGCATCTCCCTGCGCAAGTACTGCAAGTGGTGCAAGGAGCACACGAGCCACCGGGAGACCCGGTAGCGCTCAGGACGCTCCGCCTCTCATGGCACGTAACCGCCAGCGAGCGAAAGATCGCAAGCAAAAGCTGCACCGGGAGAACATCCCGGGCTCGCTCGATCACGCCTCCGGCGAGGTCGAGGAGGTCGAGGCGGCCATCGTCGCCGGTGCCGGCGGCAAGCCGGTCGAGCCGGCTCCGGACGGCGTCGCGGCGGAGCCTGACGCGGTCGAGCCTGAAGACGCAAACGAGCCTAATGACGCGGTCGAGCCTGACGAGCGCGAGCGCGAGCTCGAGACCGTCGGCGCCGGCGAGCCGGTCGAGGAGCTCGAGTCCGGCGAGGACGTCGAGCTCCTCGAGGAACTCGAGCCGGCTGACGACGAGCCCTTCGCGGACGGTGAGCGCGACGCAGACGCGGACGCGGCATCCGTCGAGCACGAGCGGCTGGGCAAGGGAGCCGGAGATCTTGCTCTCACGCCCGACGTGCACAAGCCCGCGGGCTTGCGCGTCATCACCTTCTTTCGCGCATGCTGGGCAGAGCTTCAGCGCGTGGACTGGCCCGATCGGCGCCAGGTCGGACAAGCGACCGCGGTCGTTCTCGGCTTCGTCGTCGTCGCGGGGGCCTTCCTGGGCCTCGCCGACGTCGTAGCGCAGAGAATCGTCGACCTCATCATCTAATGGTTCGCCTCCCAACCCCACGAACTTCGAACTTCTAAGGCACGCATGTTTCGCTGGTACGTCGTCAACACCTATTCAGGCCACGAGAACAAGGTCAAGCAGAACCTCGAGCACCGCGTGGTCT
>DASZDB010000322.1:0-3999 GCA_035942495.1 Solirubrobacteraceae bacterium | reverse complement strand
TCGATCAACCCGGGCGCGTTGACGATGGCGATCCCGTGGCGGGCCGCAAGGCCCGAGCGCGGCAGGACGAGGCCGGCGTGCCCGGGCGGCAGCGCGACCGCGATGCCCGTGCGGATCGTGGCGCGCTCGCCGGGCGCGAGGCTGCCGGGCTCGAGCGCATGCAGGTCATAGCCGGCGTCGTCGTCGTGGGCGCGGCTCGGCAGCTTCGCCGCCGGATCCAGGCGCTGGACGCGCAGCGGCGCTGTGCTCACGACTACGCCGGTGAGCCGTTGACCGAGAAGCGCTCGTAGCGCTCGGCCAGCGTGGCCGGCACCCGTGCGTGCACGCGCACGCCCTCGGCGGTGTCGGTGCGCTCCAGATCGCCCGCGACATCGTGCAGCTCGGCCAGCCGTGCGCCCTCGGCGTAGGGCAGCAGCAGGTCCACCGAGCGCAGCGACCGGTGAAACTCCTCCTCGATCCGCGCACCGAGCTCGTCGAGCCCCTCGCCCGTCGCCGCCGAGATGAGCATGCCGTCGGGATGGGCGAACAGCAGCTCCAGCCGGCGCTCGGCGTCGATCGCGTCGCCCTTGTTGAGCACGAGCAGGCGTGGCCGGTCGCCGGCGCCGACGGCCTCGAGCGTCTCGTCGACGGCGCGCATCATCTCGGCCATGTCCGCCTCAGGCGCCGAGGCGTCGACGACGTGCAGGATGAGGTCGGCCTCGCGCGTCTCGTAGAGGGTCGCAGCGAAGGCGTCGACGACCTGGTGGGGCAGCTTGCGGATGAAGCCGACGGTGTCCGAGAGCAGGTACGGCCGGCCGTTGATGCGCAGCTCGCGCGTCGTCGGATCCAGCGTGTGGAAGAGGCGGTCGCGGACGCCGACCTCGGCGCCCGTCAGCGCGTTCAGCAGGGTCGACTTGCCGGCGTTCGTGTACCCGGCGAGGGCGATCTGGGGCAGGTGCGCGCGCTCGCGCTCGGCGCGCATCGTCGCGCGCGAGGCGGCTACGCCGCTGAGCTTGCGGCGCAGCGCCGTGATCCGGTTGCGCGCGAGCCGGCGGTCGGTCTCGATCTGCGACTCGCCGGGTCCGCGGGCACCGATGCCGGGCTGCGCCGCGCTCGCGCCGAGGCGCTCGAGATGCGTCCAGAGGCCCCGCATCCGGGCCATGTTGTACTCGAGCTGGGCGAGCTCGACCTGCAGCTTGCCCTCGGCGCTGTGCGCGTGCCCGGCGAAGATGTCGAGAATGACCGAGGTGCGGTCGACGACCGGCATGCCGAGCGCTTCCTCGAGATTGCGCTCCTGGCGCGGGCTGAGCTCGTCGTCACAGGCGATGACGTTGGCGTCCGCGGCCTCCGCCGCCTCCCTGAGCTCGACGAGCTTGCCCGGCCCCAGGTAGGAGTTCGGATGCGGCTTCTCACGGTGCTGGATCATCTGCCCGACGACCGCCACTCCGGCTGTGCGCAGCAGCTCGCGCAGCTCCGAGAGGTCCTCGCCATCCTCGAGCGCCGCGATGCAGAACGCGCGCTGCTTCGCGCGCCCCTGGCCCGCCTCGTCCTCGCTTCGGCGCTCGCCGATCCGGCCGTTTCGCGATTGCTGCATGGGCCTTCAGTCTAGAGACACCCGCGGCGACCGCGGGACTGGTTCGAACCCTGGTCGCCTAGGCTTGGCGGCGTGAGCTTCGCCGTCCGTCGCGCCGGGATCGAGCGCCTCGACGCGCTCGCGCCGCTGTGGATCGCCATGCAGGAGCACCACGAGGCGGTGGCCCCTCCGGCACTCGCCGCCGAGGTCGCCGCGTTCCGCGAGCAGGCCGACTCCTGGCGGCGGCGGCGGGCGAGCTACGCGTCGTGGTTTGCCGCCGACAGCGCGGTCCTGCACGTCGCGGAGGCCGACGACGGCAAGCTCGCCGGCTACGCGATGGTCCGCCTCAGCGGCGGCTGGTCGCAGCTCGCCACGCCGGAGGCGATGGCCGAGCTCGAGTCGCTGAGCGTCGCCGCCGCGCACCGCGGCCGCGGCCTCGGCACGCTGCTGCTGGCGGCCGTGCACGCCGACCTGCGCGAGCGCGGCATCGAGGTCATGACGCTCGCGGTCTTCGCCGGCAACGACGCGGCCGCGCGGCTGTACGCCCGGCAGGGCATGCAGCCGATCCTCACGCACATGATCGGGCGCGTGCCGCGCGGCGCGTGAGGTCGCGCCGGGTGAGGCGGCGCTCAGGCCAGCGCGGCCCGCGCCGGCGGCGGCAGCGGGTCATAGCGCGGCAGCAGGTCCTCGACGGGAAGCACGATGACGCCCTCGCGCGCGTCGCCCGTCCACATCCCGCCGCCGTTGGCCAGCGTGTACGCGACGTAGGCCGCCGCGCAGGCGTCGAGCTCGTCGAGCGTGCGGTGCCACAGACCGCCGTCCTCGTCGATGACGCCCCGCGCGCGCAGCGCGGCGATCCGCTGCTGTAGGCCCCAGGGCGTGCGCTTCGGCGGCGGCCGGTGGCCGAGCATCGAGCAGAAGACGGCATCCGGGTACGTCTCGCACAGGCGCCCGAAGCGCAGCGCGCCGCTTTCGACGTGGCCCTGCACGACGCGCGCGTCGTCGGGCCGGAAGAGCCCGAGCGGCGCGAGCGCGGCGAACATCTCGAAGCCGACGCCGATCCAGCGCTCCCACGCGGCGAGCGCCTGGGTGGCCGACGGCACGGGGTACAGCGGCAGCCGCCGGCGATAGAGCAGGGCGTCGCAGACGCGATGGCGCTCGAAACGCCCGTCCGGGAGGCCGAGGTCCTCGCGCAGCGGCGTGCCCGGGGCGAGCAGGTCGAGGCGGTGGCCTGAGGGCGCATCGACGGCGGCGACCGCCTCGCCGCCGAATCCGAGCACGGTGGCGGCGACCGCATCGACGGTCCCGGGCACGTAGAAGGTCGCCACGAGCTCGACGCCGCCGCCATCGCCGGCGCGGCGCTCGTGCAGCGTGCAGAGCTGCTGGTTGGCAGCCGACGCCGAGATGTCGATCCCGCAGTAGCGCATGAGCTCAGACTAGATCGCCGTCAGCCGGCCACGCAGCCCCTGGCGCGCGCGACGACGTCGGCACGCGACGCTGCCCGCTCGACGTAGGCGACAGCGCCCGCCACGCTCGGGTCGGCGATGACCTCTGCGAGACCGGGATCGGTGTCGCTGCCGGCGAACGTGTAGAAGATCCGCCAGTTGTCGCCCTTGGCGGACACGGTGTCGTCGCGTACGGCGATCGTCGGCGCGGCGGCAGCCGCGAACGCGAGGTGCGACGCACGCGTGGCGATCGCCGCCCCGGCAGCACGCCAACAGCGCGCGTAGAACTCCGCGCGATCGGACTCGGCGACGATCGCCGTCGACAGCGGCAGGTCGTCGAGGCGCCAGCCGTCGTCGGTCTTGATGAACGCGATCGCGCGCGTCCGGCCGCCGCTGCGCGTCGCCAGCGACGCGCGCTCCGCACGCAGCGTGAGCGCGCCGTCGCTCGCCGGGTCGCCCGGGTCGATGCTCAGCACACGCTCGTCGCACTCGCCGCCGAGCTGACGCTTGGCGGTTGCGGTCAGCAACCGGCAGGCCCGGGCGCCGTCGTCGGCCGCCACCGCGCGGCGGAACTCCTGCGCGACGGCCCGCACCTTGTCCTCCTCTGCGGTGCCGCACGCGCTCAGCGCGGCGCCGCACGCCAGCGCGAGCGCGGCGACGGCGGCGCTGCGGGTCGATCGCCTCACGCCGCGATCAGCCCGCCAGCCGCCCAAGGCGCTCGACGGCCTCCAGCAGCCGGTCGTCCGGCGTCGTCAGGGAGATCCGGAAGAAGCCCTCGCCGTTGGGCCCGTAGGCGCCGCCCGGGGAGATCACGACGGCGGCCCCCTCGAGCACGTGCTCGCAGTACTCGGCCGCGCTGTCGAAGCCCGCCGGGACGGGCGCCCAGATGTAGATCGTGCCCTTCGGCGGCGTGACGTCGACGCCGATCTTCTCCAGCGCGTCGACGACGAGGTCGCGACGGCGCGTGTAGAGCGCGTTCATCTCCTTGACGTCGCCGTCGGC
>DASZDB010000321.1:0-1574 GCA_035942495.1 Solirubrobacteraceae bacterium | reverse complement strand
CAACGACGCGAAGGACCTGGCCGCCTACCCGCGCGACGAGCGGCAGGACGCCGTGCTGGCGGCCGAGGCGGGCGCCGACATCCTCTTCGCCCCCGCGCCGGGCGAGGTCTACCCGCGCGGCTTCGCCACCACGGTCACGGTCGACGAGATCAGCGCACCGCTGGAGGGCGCCGCGCGCGGGCCGGCGCACTTCGCCGGCGTAGCGACCGTGGTCACGAAGCTGCTGAACATGGCCCAGCCGGACGTCGCGTTCTTCGGGCAGAAGGACGCCCAGCAGGTGGCGGTCATCCGCCGCGTGGTCCGCGACCTCGACATCCCCGGGCGGATCGAGGTCGGCGAGACGATCCGCGACCCCGACGGCCTCGCGCTGTCGAGCCGCAACGTGCGCCTGCAGACGGACGACCGCCGCCGGGCAGTCGCGCTGCGCCGCGGACTCGATGCCGTCCGCGCCTGCCACGCGGCGGGCGAGCGCGACGCCACGATCCTCGCCGCGATCGGCCGCGCCGCGATGGCCGAGCTCGACGTCGAGCCCGAGTACCTCGAGCTCGTCACCCCCGACACCTTCGTGCCGGTCGCCAGCGTCGGCGACCAGCCGGTGCTCGTCGCCGTCGCCGCGCGCGTGGGCGACGTACGCCTGATCGACAACGACATCCTCGACTGAGGCGCGCGGTTAGGAGAACCCATGCAGCGAACGATGCTGAAGTCCAAGATCCACCGGGCGACCGTGACCGACTGCGACCTGCACTACGTCGGGTCGATCACGATCGACGCGGACCTGCTGGACGCCGCCGCCATCCTCGAGCACGAGCAGGTCCATGTCGTCGATGTCGACAACGGCGCGCGCTTCGAGACGTACACGATCGCCGGCGAGCGCGGCTCGGGCACCGTGCAGGTCAACGGCGCCGCGGCGCGCCTGGTGCACCGCGGCGACACGATCATCGTCATCTCCTACGCCCAGTACGACCGCGCGGAGCTGCGCGCCTACGAGCCCCGCGTCGTCCACGTCGAGGCCGGCACGAACGCGGTCCTGGACGTCGACCGCGAGGTCGCCACCCTGCTGACGTTCGGAAAGGAAGGACGCTGATGTCCACCCATCCCAGCCAGATCGCCGCCGCCGCGGTGGTCGAGCGCCTGCCGGTGACGCTCCCGCGACTGAACGAGATGAAGCGCCTCGGCGAGCCGATCGTCATGGTGACGGCCTACGACTTCCCCAGCGCCCGCGCTGCCGAGGAGGCCGGCGTCGACGTCGTCCTCGTCGGCGACTCCGGCGCGATGACCGTGCTCGGCTATCCGTCGACGGTCGGCGTCGCGCTCGACGAGATGCTCATGCTCGCGCGCGCCGTACGGCGCGGCCTGCGCACGCCCTTCCTCGTCGGCGACCTGCCGTTCGGCTCCTACGAGATGTCCGACGAGCAGGCGGTCGCGACGGCGCTGCGCTTCGTCAAGGAGGCGGGCTGCGACGCGATCAAGCTCGAGGGCGGCGGGCCGACCTCGTGCGCCCGAGCGCTGGCGATCACCCGCGCCGGCATCCCGGTCATGGGTCACGTCGGCCTGACGCCGCAGACGGCGACCGC
>DASZDB010000320.1:0-11148 GCA_035942495.1 Solirubrobacteraceae bacterium | reverse complement strand
GTGGCGACCATGGCCCCTGTGGTTCTGCGGCCGGGCGAGGGCGAGCTGATCGGCGGCGGCGCGACGGCGGTCACGATCAAGGCGACCGGCGCCGACACCGGCGACTCGTTCTACCTCGGCGAGGGGAACGTGCAGCCGGGCTTCCCGGGCCCGCCGCCGCACGTCCACGACCACCTCCACGACATGTTCTACGTCCTCGAGGGCACGCTGACGATGCGCTTGGGCGACGACACGCTCGAGCTGCCGGCAGGCAGCTTCGTCTGCGTGCCGCCCGGCGTGGTGCACACGTTCAGCAACCCGAGCGACGTCCCGGTCCGCTTCCTGACCTTCAACCCGCCGCAGGGTGGGAGCACTACATGCGCGACCTCGGCGCGCTGCTCGCGCAGGGCCCGCCGAGCCAGGAGGAGATGGGGCGTGTCGCGTCGCGCTACGACCTCCGCGTCGTCTAGGGCGCCTGCGGGAGCCGGGAGCGCGCGAGCGACGCCACCAGGAGCGCGAGCGCCGCGAGCAGCACCGCGTTGCGCGCCGCCACGATCAGCACGACGTCGGTGTGCACGTTGATGAGGTCGAAGTAGCGGCTCGGGAACTCGACGTGCGTGAGCACGATCGCCGCGGTGACCAGCACGGCGACGGCCCGCTCGCCCCACACCCACGCAAGCGCCGCGAACGGCGCGAGCCAGATGACGTACTGCGGCGAGAACACCTTGCCGAGCGTCACGAACGCCAGCAGCGCGGCGAAGCCGCACAACACCATGTGGCGTACGTTGCGCCGGCGCGCGGCCAGCAGCACGATCGCCGCGAGCGCCAGCACGAGCAGCAGCGAGAACAGCGCCTCCACGGTGTCGGCGTGACCGCCGTCGAGCCCGTTTGACTTGAAGCGGTCCGGCCGCAGGTTTGTTCCGGTGACCTCCGAGCCGCCGAGCGCGAACAGCACGCTCGCCGCGGTCGACTCGATCTGCACCGGCCGGTCGAGGTGAAACTCAAACGAGTCGACGTAGCCCGCGCCGGCGAACGGCAGCGAGATCGCCACGAGGACAGCCGCGAAGATCGCCCCGCCGCGCAGCGCCGCGCGCCACTCCCCGCCCCCCGCCAGCCACACCAGCGCGACGAGCGCGAGCAGGCCCGGAAAGAGCTTCGTCATCGCGCCCAGGCCGAGCAGCAGGAAGGCGAGGTCGCCGCGCCCGCGCGCGAGCATGAGCAGGCCGGCGAGCGCGATCGCGATCGGCAGGGGGTCGAAGTGCGTGCGCACCGACGCGCCGATCAGCACCGGCGCGAGGACGAGCAGCCACGCCACCGTCAGCCCCTCGCGGCCGCCGCCGGCCAGCCGCGCCGCGAGCTGCTGGACGGCGACGAGGCACACCGCCATGAGCACGCCGAAGGTCCACTCGATCGACTCGGGGTCGCGGCCGAACACGCCGGCCAGCCAGAGCGGCAGCGCCGCCAGCGGCGGGTACTCGAAGCCGAAGTCGACGTACGGCAGCCGCCCGTCGTGCAGCAGGCGGGCGTACTGCTCATAGACGTAGAGGTCGTTGACGGTGATGTCCGAGAACGGCCCGACCGTCGTCGCGACGGCGAAGACGACGAGCAGCGCGGCGGCTGCGAGGGCCAGGACCGAGCGCTCGCTCATCGCTGCGACGCGCGGCGCAACCGCAGCGGCGCGTCTGCGCTCGATGCGCCGAACCGGCCGAGCAGCGCGATCATCACGAGCCCGAAGAACCAAGGGATGTAGAGGTAGAACCAGTGGCTCACGGCGAGCTGCAGCGCCAGCAGGATGGCGGCGCTGCAGGCGGCCAGGCCGACGAGGTCGCGTCGGCGCGGAACGAACGCCAGCGCCAGCGCGAGCAGCACGGCCGCGACCTGCACGGCGCGCTGCGCCACGTTCAGCCACTCCACGTCGGGGTCGTACAGGCCCCAGATCGAGAACGGCGAGCCGCGCTCGGCCTGGAAGGCGATCGTCTGCTCCCAGAACGTGCGCCACTCGATGTGGCCGAGCAGCGGGACGAACGCGAGCGACGCCGCCATCCCGAAGGCCGCGACGTACCCCAGCAGCGGGCGCAGGCGCAGCCCGTCCTGCGTCGCGAACAGCGGCGCGAGCGCCAGCGGCGCAAACTTCGTCAGCCCGGCAAGCGCGATGAAGACGCCGCGAGCCGGCGCGCTGCCGGCCCCCCAGATCGCGGCGAGCACGAGTGCCGCCACGAGCGTGTCGTTGGAGTTCGACATGAGCGCGTAGAGCGTGAACGGGTACGTCAGCCAGGCGTACGCGAGCACCACGCCGAGGTCGGGCCCGCGCACGCGGCGGCCGATGAGGAACAGCAGCAGGCAGGCGAGCAGGTCAAACGCGATCGCCGCGGCGTGCGCCGCGGGCAGGTCGTCCCAGCGGCCGGTCCAGGACTTCGCCTGCTCGAAGGGCACGTAGGCGAGGTAGACGACCGGCCCATACGTGTCGCCCATCGCGTTGTCCTTGGGAAAGGCGCCGTACAGCGGCTTGCCGTCCACGATTCGGTCCGCGCCGATGACGCCGGCGTAGCCGACGTCGATGACGTTGGAGTTCGTGATGTTCAGGGCGACGCGAAAGCCGATCAGGAAGATGACGGCGATCGCCAGCCAGCTGACCGGCACGAGCAGGCGCAGCGGCCGGCGCGCAGCGGCCGCCGCGCCGTCTCCGCTGCGCAGCCCGATCGACAGCATGCGCGCGAACAGGTATCCGAGCAGCGGATACAGCAACGGGACCGCCACGTCGATGCGCGCCGCGTTGAAGAACGCCGTCGACGCCGAGAACAAGCTCAGCACCGCGAGGTCGAGATGCAGCATCCCCCACGGGCGCCGCAGAAACGGCGCGACGAACAGCAGCGCGAGCGGGATCCACACCCACGGAGCGTTGACGATGCGCCCGAACGCGCCCGGGTAGCCGCGCGCCATCGACCATGCCACCTGGTAGTCCGTCCACGCCTCGAGCACGCGCCCGCTGGCGTCGTCGACGAGCACCTGCGCGATCTCCTTGCGCGGGGCGCCGGGCGGTGTGCGCGCGAAGTACGACACCTGCCAACGGTCGACGCCCTTCAGGAAGATCTCGCGCGTCGAGCGCGGCCACTCGCGTCGCTCGCGGCGCACCTTCTCGACCGCGTCCGCGACCGCGCCCACGCGGTCGGCGGTCAGCCGGCGCCCGGTTGGCGGCACGTCGTCGCGGCGCGGGCGCACGAGCGCGTTCGGGCTGATCGCGGAGCCCGGCAGCGCCGTAGGCACGCCGGTGCGGGCCGAGGGACCGCTCGACGTGCCGGCCTGTTGGGCCACGGCCGGGCCGGCGGTCGCGGCGGCGGCGGCGAGCAGGCAGATCAGCAGCACGGCGGTCGCCGCGCCGCGCACTAGGCCTTGAAGCTCCAGAGCTTGTTGCCGATGAAGTTCAGCGGCGTCGCGGTGGCGATCGCGAGCGCCTGCGCCGGCACTTCGGCCATCCCGAGGCCGTCGACGAGCGTGTAGAGCACGACGAGGTTGAACGCGAACGCCGCGCACGACACGACGCAGAAGCGAGCCGCCTGAAAGCCCGCGTGCCCGTCGCCTGCGCGAAACGTCCACAGCCGGTTCCAGACGAAGTTGTTGCTCAGCGCGACGACGAAGGCGGCGGTCGCGGCGATCCCCTTGTCGGCCTCCGCCCCGTGCACGAGCGCCGCGAACACGGCGAGGTTGATGACGTAGCCGCTGCCTCCCACCGTCGCGAAGCGCACGAGCTGCGACCAGTTCGCGCGCGTGCGCAGCGCACGGCGCGCCCGCGCGCGGCCGCGCAGGCGGGGCCGGTCGAGCGCGGTGTCGGCCACGGCCTCGTCCACGGGCATGCCCAAGAGACTACGCAGCGCCGAAATGGCCGACGACCATCGGGGCGATGTCGGCGATCGACCAGTTGCCCTCTGCGCGCTCGGCCGGCGCGTCGACGCCGCAGAACAGCAGCGCCCCGAGCGAATCGACGCGGTGCAGCGAGCCGTGGCTGCCGCCGCGGACGTGCGCGCGGTTGCCCCAGTCGGGGAACTCGTAGGCGGGCTCCGCCGACAGCAGGACGTCGCCCGACGTCGGGCAGCTCATCGCCGCCCAGACCCGGGCCAGCGCGTCGGGGTAGTGGTCGCAGTGCAGCACGCCGTCCTCGACATGCGCCAGCAGCGTGTCGAGCTCGCCGTCGACCGACCAGCGCCGGCCGCGCACGTCGGCGACCTCGTCACCCGGGGCGAACGACAGCTCGCCGCGCTCGCCGCCGATCCGCACCCGCGCGCCGTCCCACCACATCACGAGGTCGACGCCCTCGATCGCGCGCGCCGTCGCGACCACGCGCGCCAGCGCGGTCGCGGGCGAGTCCATCAGCACGTAGACCATCGCCGAGCGCTGCGCCGGGCACAGCGCGATCTCGGAGTGCCGCGCGCCCGCGCCGGAGGGCGGCAGCACGCGCCAATCCGCGAACGGCCCGGTCAGGTCGATCGTCCGCTCGACGTGCGAGTGCGAGTGGTCGGCCATGACGATCATCGCGTGCTCGTCGAGGAACGCGTCCGCCCCGCCACCGGCCTGCATCACGCGCCACAGCTCCGCGTCGGCGGCGGCGATCGACTGGATCTGCGCGTGCGGGCCGTTCTTGTGCGAGTGCGTGTCGTTGTCGGGCAGCGACAGCAGCAGGAAGTCGAACAGGTCGTGCTCGACGAGGTGCGCGCCGACGCAGCCGGCGTGCTGGTCGCGCATGCCGGGGATGCCCATCCGCGACCAGCACGTGGTCCTCTGGCTCGCGAAGATGTCGGCGTAGAACAGCTCGCGCGGGCCGAGCGTGGAGCGATTGAACAGCTGCGAGGCCGCGCGCGTCAGCGCGAAGTCGCGCGAGATCTCGTGCTCGTGCCGGCCGCGGTAGATGAGGTACGTCGTGCACGCCGTCCGCACCGCGTCGGTGTCGTCGAGCGTCTCGAAGACGGTCGGCAGCCCGGGCGCGAGATGCGTCGCGTTCATGTTGAAGATCGTGTCGACGAGCTGGCGGTTGAGGCCGAACTTGCGCGACGCCGAGAACGACGAGCCGTACTCGACGTAGCGCTGCTCGGCACGCGAGTACCAGTTCATCGAGGGGATCTCGTGCTCGTCCTGCAGCTTGCCGGTGGCGATCGTCGCCGCACACACGGGCGTCACGGAGGGAAACGCCGCACAGCAATCGGGCACGTACTGCCCGCGGTCGGCGATCGCCTTCAGCGCGGGGGCTCCGCCGGACTTCATGGCGCGCTCGACCATCGTCGGCTTCATGCCGTCGATGACGGTCAGGATCAGCTTGGGCGGCCCGGCGGGGTTGGCGCTCACCGCAGGATGCGCAGCCCGGCGTACTTCTCGCCCTCGCGGCGCTTGCCGCCGCGCAGCAGGAAGGCGAAGAAGCCGAGCGCGAGGACCGAGATCGGCGCGATCACGACCGACAGCCCCGCGAGAAGGACGGCGGTGCCCTCGAGGTAGACCGGCAGCGCCCCGCGCGCGTCCTCGTCCAGCCGCGCGCGGACCCGCGTCATCAGCGATCGGGTCGCGGCCATCGCCAGCGCGGCACAGAGGCCGCCGGCCAGCAACCCGGGCCACCACACGTCGGTGTTGTCGGCCAGCGTGGCGGCGAAGAGCAGCGCGCCGAGCCCGATGCCGACACCCTGCAGCGCCGACTCGATCGGCGCCTCGGCGAACTTGCGCCGCTGCGCGATGACGACCGCGATGAGCGCGAGCACGACGCCGAGCAGCCAGCCGGGCTGCTCGAGGAACGCAAACGGCGTGCCCTCGTAGTCGATCCCGAAGTCCGCGGTCGCCAGCGCGCCCGCGACGAGCGCCGGCAGAAAGGGCCGGATGCCGGCGGCGCCGGCCAAGCCGGCGCCCTGGAGAATGTCGATCAGCAGCTGCAACGGGTCCGGTACCTTGAAGGGCGCATGACGATAGACGACAGGGACGCGCGGACCCCTGGCGAACCTCGGACGATGACGTCTACCCCCGGGCCCCGGCAGACGTCACGCGATCTCGAGCGCTACGCCGGCCTGTTCGCGGCACGCACGAAGGTCATGAAGTCCTCGGCGATGCGCGACCTCATGGCGCTGACCGAGCGCAGCGACATCATCTCGCTCGCCGGCGGCCTGCCGGATACGTCGTCCTTTCCCGCGGCCTCCTTCGCGGCGATCATGAGCTCGGTGGCCGTGGACTCGACCGCACGGTCGCTGCAGTACGGACCGACCGAGGGCCTCCACGCGCTCAAGAGCTGCATCGCCGAGGTCATGGCCGAGGAGGGCACGATCATCGCCGCTGACGACGTGCTCGTCACGACCGGCGGCCAGCAGGTCATCGACCTCGTCTGCAAGACGCTGGTCGATCCGGGCGACGTCATCATCGCCGAGGCCCCGACGTATCCCGGGGCCGTGCCGACGTTCTGCTCCTACCAGGCCGAGGTCATCCAGATCAGCCTCGACGAGAACGGGATGCGCATCGACGAGCTCGAGGCCACGCTCGAGCGCCTCGACGCCGAGGGCCGCCGGCCGAAGTTCATCTACACGGTGCCGACGTTCCAGAACCCCGGCGGGACGACGATGTCGCTGCCGCGCCGGCGGCGGCTCGTCGAGGTCGTCCGCGAGCGCGAGCTGCTCGTGCTCGAGGACAACCCGTACGGCCTTCTGCGCTACGAGGGCGACCCGCTGCCGACGCTCTACTCGCTGGAGGGCGGCGACTTCGTCATCTATCTCGGCACGTTCTCGAAGATCCTCTCGCCTGGCGTGCGCCTCGGCTGGAGCGTCGGCCCGCGGCCGGTGCTCGAGAAGATGAACATCGGCAAGCAGGCGTCTGACCTGTGCTCGTCGTCGCTGACCCAGCTCTTCGTCGCGGCGTACTTCGAGAGCGGGCGCTGGCAGGACTACGTCCATTCGCTGAAGGAGATCTACCGCCGCCGCCGCGACGTCATGCTCGACTCGCTCGCGGAGTGCCTGGGGCCCGAGTCGTCGTGGACGCACCCGCAGGGCGGCCTGTTCATCTGGGTCACGCTGCCCGACTACATCGACACGACCGACCTCCTGGCGCGAGCGCTCGACGAGCACGTCGCCTTCGTGCCGGGCCGCTCGGCGTTTCTCGACGGGCGCGGCGCGAACTCGATGCGGCTGAACTTCTCCGGCGTCGGCGAGGCCGAGATCCGCGAGGGCGTGCGGCGCATCGGCGAGGTCGTGCGCGAGCAGGTCGAGCTCTACGGCACCCTCACGGGGTCGCTGCGGGCGATCGAGCCGCGGGCCGAGCCTGCGCCCGCCGAGCCCGACAGCGAGCTGGCCAACGTGCTGCACCTGCCGGCGCCCGAGCGCCGCCGGGCGGGCGGGCACGGGCTCCGCGAGGGATGACCCGCGTCGCAGTCCTGAAGGGCGGCCGCTCGCTCGAGCGCCAGGTCTCGCTGAAGTCCGGCGCCCGCGTGCAGGACGCGCTGGAGCGCCTCGGCCATGACGTCATCGGCATCGACGTCGGCCATGACCTCGTGACGCGCCTGCGGCGCGTGGATCCGGAGGTCGCGTTCGTCGCCCTGCACGGCCGCGACGGCGAGGACGGCACGGTGCAGGAGCTGCTCGAGGCGATCGGCATCGCGTACACGGGCAGCGGCGTGTCGGCCTGCATCCGCTGCGCCGACAAGGTGATCGCCAAGCACCACATGCGCGACGGGGGGATCCCGACGCCGGACTTCTTCGCGTTCAACGAGACCGCCTTCAAGGAGCTCGGCGCGGCCGACGCGCTGCCGGCGATCGAGGAGCGCCTCGAGTTTCCGATCGTCGTCAAGCCGGCCGGCCAGGGATCGGCGCTCGGGATCAAGTTCGCGGCGACGGCCGACGACGTGCCGAGCGCGTTGGTCGCGGCGTTCTCCTACGGCGACAAGGTCCTGCTCGAGCGCCACGTCGACGGACGCGATCTCGCCGTCTCGGTGCTCGACCGCGAGGTGCTGCCCGTCGTCGAGGCGGTGCCGCGCGAGGAGAACTTCTACGACTTCGAGTCGCGCTACGAGATCGGCCGCACGGACTTCGTCTGCCCCGCCGAGCTGCCCGAGCACATCACCGCGCGGGCGCAGGAGCTGGCGCTGGAGGTGTGGGACGTCCTCGGCTGCCGCGGCTTTGCCCGCGTCGATCTCATGTACTGCGAGGCCGACGGCGAGCTCACCGTGCTCGAGGCGAACGCGATCCCGGGGATGACCGAGACGTCGCTTCTGCCGATGGCGGCCGACGCCGCCGGGCTGGACTTCGATGCGCTCATCGGGCGCATCGTGGACCTCGCGCACCTCTAACGAGGAGCCGGTGCGGCGATCAGGACGTTGCGCGGGCGACGGCTCGCTTGAGCTCGTCCTTGCCCATCTTCGAGCGTCCCTCGATGTTCAGGCGGCGTGCATCGGCCTCGAGCTCCTTGCGCGTCGGCGAGTCGCCGCGCCGCACCGCGGCCGCCTCCTTGCCAAGCGCCGAGCGGGTCTTGTCGGGGAGCTTCTTGAGCGTCTGCTTGCTGCGCGCCGCGGATTGGGCCTTGCGAACGTTGCGCCTTGCCGCGGCCTTCTGCTTCTCGGTAGCCATCGGTGCAGCTCCTTTCGTGCCGGTCGGCGTCCGGTTACCCGCGTCGACACGGGGCCATCAGGACAATGTGGCGGTGCGATCACCGCCGGGCGGCCGGTCGCGCCTGCAGGCGCGACGGCGCGGGCTACTCCTCGCCCGCGAAGTCCTCCGGCGACACCTGGTCGAGGAAGTCCTTGAACTTCTCGACGACCTCCTCGGTGTCCTCGACGTCGTGCTCGAACTCGATCGCCGATTCGGCGATGACCTCCTCGGCGGCGAAGATCGGCGCGCCAGACCGGACGGCGAGGGCGAGGGCGTCGCTGGGCCGTGAGTCGATCTCCAGCTCCTTGCCGTCGACGGCGAGCGTGATCGAGGCGAAGAACGTGTTGTCGCGCAGTTCGGTGACCGACACCTGCGTGCAGCGCACTTCGAGTTCGCCGAGCATGTCGCACAGCAGATCGTGCGTCATCGGGCGCGGCGTGCTGGCTCCCTGCAACTTCATGAGGATCGCCGCGGCTTCCGGGTGGCCGATCCAGATCGGGAGGAACTTGTTGCTGTCGACGGTCTTCAGCAGCACGATCGGCTGCTTGCCGACCATGTCGAAGCTGACACCGTAGATGACCATCTCCTGCATGGCAGGGAGCATAGCTGCGGTCCGGGAGCAGCCCGAGTTTCGACCAGCGCGCGACGTGAGGCGCCCCCACACGAGCGCGGTAGTTCGTGCGGGTTGGATCAAGGCCTATAGTCCCTGCATGGCAGTTCGCGAGGCAGGGGCCGCCCCGCGCGGCCCGAGTGGCCGCGACCGCATTCTCGACGCGGCGTACGGGCTTTTCAGCCGGTCGGGCGTGCGAGCGATCGGCGTGGACACGATCACGGCCGAGGCCGACGTGGCGAAGATGACGCTGTATCGCAACTTCGCGTCCAAGAACGAACTCGCGCTGGCGTTCCTGGCGCTGCGCGAGGAGCGCTGGACCAAGGGGTGGGTGCAGGCCGAGGCCCGCAACCGCGGCGAGACGCCGGTCCAGCAACTGCTCGCGTTGTTCGACATCTTCTCGGAGTGGTTTGACCGCGAGGACTTCGAGGGCTGCGCCTTCATCACCTCGCTGCTCGAGTTCGACGATCTCGACGACCCGGTTCGGCGGGCTTGCATCGGGCACCTCGCCAACATCCGCGACTTCCTCGCTGAGCTCGCCGCGGCTGCGGGCGTCGCCGATCCGGAGCGCTTTGCGGCGCAGTGGCAACTGCTCCTGAAGGGCGCGATCGTCTCGCGGCACGAGGGCGACCGCGATGCCGCCAACAAGGCGCGCGAGCTCGGTGAGCTGCTGCTGTCGCGCGAGGGCCGCGCGGACTTCGTGTAGACGTCGCCGCGGCGCGGCGGCCACGTTCGTCAGGCGGTCAGGATCAGCGGGGCGCCGTCGCGCACGACAATCGTGTGTTCGGTGTGCGCCGCCAGCGACCCGTCGACGGTGCTGACCGTCCAGCCGTCGCGGCCCATCGACACGCCGGGCCCGCCGGCGGCGACAAGCGGCTCGATCGTGATGACCAGCCCGTCGGCGAGCGGCTGCGACAGCGCGGGGTCAAAGACGTTGGGCACGTCGGGCGCCTCGTGGATGCGCCGACCGATCCCGTGGCCCATGAGCCCGTCGCACACCGAGAAGCCGCGGGCGCGAACGAGGCGTTGGACGGCGGCGCCGATCTCGTTGAGCGCGGCGCCGGGGCGGACGACCCTCAGCGCCGCGTCGAGCGCCTGCTCCGAGGCGCGGACGAGCTTCAGCGCCTGTGGGCGTGGGTCCCCGACGACGACCGTGCGGCAGGCGTCGGCGTAGAAGCCGTCGAGCTCGGCGGTCACGTCGAGCTTGACGAGGTCGCCACGGCGCAGGCGCCGCCGGCCGGGGATGCCGTGCACGGCCTCGTCGTTGACGCTGATGCACGTCGTTCCCGGGAAGCCGTAGTCGATCTGCGGGCCGGAGCGCGCACCGGCGCGGTCGAACTCCCTGCGGGCGATCGCGTCGAGCTCGGCCGTCGTGATCCCCGGGCGCACGCCGCGGCGCATCGCGCGGATCGTCTGGGCGACGACCTGGCCGGCCGCGCGCAGGCCGCGCAGCTCCTCGGGGGTGTCCACGGACATCGTGCGGTCAGCGTAGCCGGGCGCGCCGCTGGCGGCGAAAGCGCGGGCGGTTGCGCGTGCGTGCGCATGGGTGCGATGAACAAACCGGCCCGCGGTGGTGCACGGTCGGGACGAGAAGAGCCGCTTGAGGAGCGACACGAACCACGAAGATCCCGCGTTCGCCGACGTCCGTGACAGTGGGCGATCCTGGATTCGAACCAGGGACCTCTTCCTTATCAGAGAAGCGCTCTAACCGACTGAGCTAATCGCCCGAACGGCCGCCGAGTTTAGCGGGCCGCGGGCGCCGGTTCGATCAGGCGACCGCGCGCGGGCGCAGGCGGCGGGCGAGGGCCAGCGCCTCGTCCGGGTCGTCGAAGGAAAGCTCGACGCGATAGCCGTCGCCGCGCGGCTTGACGGTGACCTCGATCCCGAGCGCGCCGCCCAGCGCGTCGGCGATCTGCTCGACGGCGGCCGCCTGGTCGGGGTGCAGCGTGCGGCCCGAGGCGG
>DASZDB010000319.1:0-4521 GCA_035942495.1 Solirubrobacteraceae bacterium | reverse complement strand
GGGCCTTGAACACTGCGTCCATGCCGCCACTATATGTGACTATTTGGTCACCTGTCAAGCCGCCGGTGAGGCCGGATAGGGTCGCCCGGTGAGCGAGTCCCTGTCCCCGGCCGACCGCTCCTCACTCGCCGCCGAGGTCGGCACGGTCAACATGGCCGTCGGCGGCCTGCTTCTCTTCGAGGCGGGCGCAGGCCTCGAGTACGACGCGGCGCTCGCCCGCGTCGCCGACCGCCTGCACCTCGTGCCGAGCTACCGCCAGCGCCTGCACAGCAGCGCCGCCGGCTTCGCCAACCCGGTCTGGATCGACGACGACGGCTTCGACCTCGGCTGGCACGTGCGCCCGGCGACGCTCGCGGCGCCCGGCGACGACGCCGCGCTCGCGGCGCTCGTCGGACGCGAGATGTCGCGTCGCCTGGACCGGTCGCGCCCGCTGTGGGAGCTGACCGTGATCGACGGCCTCGCCGGCAACCGCCGCGCGCTGCTGGCGAAGATGCACCACGCGCTCGTCGACGGCGTCGCCGCGGTCGACATCGGCACCGTCCTGCTCGACCCCACGCCCGAGCCACTGGACATCCCGCCGCCCGAGGAGCCGTGGGAGCCGCGCGCCCACGACCGCACGCGCCAGCTCGCCCGCCTCGCGGCCACGCCGGTCGTGCGCGCCCAGAAGCTCCTGCTCGACAGCGCGACGCGCGCCCTGCAGCCAAACCCGCTGCGCGCCGCCAGCGATCTGCGCAGCGCCACCGAGCTGCTCGTCCAGCTCGCAAAGACGCGCCCGTCGGCGCCGCTGACGCCGCTCAACGCGGGGCAGGGCCCCAACCGCCGCTTCGCCTTCGTCGAGGCCCCGCTGGCGGATCTCAAGCGGGCCGGCAAGGCGCAGGGCGCGACGGTCAACGACGCGCTGCTCGCCGCGGTCGCCGGGATGCTGCGCCGCTACCTGCAGGTCGCCGGCCAGCCGACCCGCCAGCCGCTCGTCGCGCTCGTGCCGGTCAGCGTGCGCCGGCCCGGCGAGCAGGGCGGCAACGCGATCTCGACCGTGCTCGTCGACCTGCCGGTCGACCAGCCCGACCCGACCGAGCAGATCCTCCGCGTCCACGACGCCATGACCGAGATCAAGCAGTCCGCCGCAATCCGCGCGGGGGCGCTGCTGGCCGGCGCCGGTGGCTGGGCGCCGCCGCTCGTGGCGTCGACGCTCGCGCGCGCGACCGGCGGCCTGCGCGCGTTCAACCTCGTCGTCTCCAACGTGCCCGGCCCGCAGCAGCCGTTCTGGCTCAACGGCTGCCGCCTGTTGGCCGTCCATCCCGCGGTCCCGCTGAACCCCGCGACGCAGGGCCTGAGCGTCGGGATCATCAGCTACGACGGCGCCGTCTGCTTCGGCCTGCTCGCCGATCGCGACCTCGACCCGCCGCTCGCGGTCGCGGCGGAGGGGTTGCGCGCGGCGCTGGGCGAGTTGTGCGGCGTGCCGTAGTGGTTCGAGAACGAAGGAGAGCGACGTGACACGCAACGAGACACAGACGGGCTACGCGCCGGTCGGCGGTCTGCAGATGTACTACGAGATCCACGGCTCCGGTCGGCCGTGCGCCCTCCTTCACGGCGCCTAAGGATCCGGGGTGCTCGACCGCTCCGACTGGCTGCTGGCGATGATCGCGCCGTTTCTCGACGCACCGATGCCATAGACGTCGGCGTCCGCCGCTCACCGCAGCGCGCACCGCGCCGCGCCGCTGCGAGTATGTCGCGCATCGCCGAGCCCCCTCCCGATCGCCCCGACACGGCGCAACCGTGTCCCCGGCGCCCGTCGCATGCGTCCGAGCTTGGGTTCGTGCGCCGCCCGATGGTGCGCTGGTTTGACCCGCACCAGCTCCTCGACACGGCCGTCCGGGTCCTGCTGTCGGGCATGTTCAGCTCCTATGCCGACAGCCGCGAGCAGCAGGCGCGCGAGCCGGCGGAGGTCCCCGATCGCTCGCAGCAGCCTGAGCTGTGGCTCGATTACGTGGCCGACCTCGGCGACGGCTGGAACTCGACGTACACCGTGGCCCGGCTGCTGGCCGCCGACGAGCTGGAGCTCGACTGCGACGGCGAGACGCACCATACGAAGCGGGGCCGGCTGCTCGTCTTCGGGGGCGACGCCGTGTACCCCGTGCCCAAGGCCGTCGAGTACGAGAACCGGATGCTCGGCCCGTACCGGTCGGCGCTGCCGTGCGCCGACGCGGACGGTCCGGAGCTGTTCGCGATTCCAGGCAGCCACGACTGGTACGACGGCCTCGTCAACTTCACCAGCATCTTCTGTCGCCACCGCCGGATCGGTGGATGGCGCACGTGTCAGCGCCGCAGCTACTTCGCGCTCAAGCTTCCCAACGGCTGGTGGCTGTGGGGCATCGACGTCCAGTTCGGCGCCTCGATCGACGAAGTCCAGATGCGCTACTTCGCCGAGGTCGCGGCCGCCCAGATGCAGCGCGGAGATCGCGTCGTCCTGTGCATGTCCAAGGAGGTCGAGAGCGGGCGCGACGAGGCCGAGGTGCATTCCGACCGCGACGTGGCGTACCTCGAGCGCGAGATCATCCAGTCCAGCGGCGCGCGGCTGCTGCTCTACCTCAAGAGCGGCAAGCATTACTACTCGCGTTATGAGCAGGAGGATGGCCCGCGCCAGCACATCGAGTCCGGCGGTGGCGGCGCCTTTCTGCACCCGACCCACACCCTGCCCGAGCGCGCGGAGTTCCCGGGGCCCGACGGCCCGGTCGCCTACCGCAGCGCCCGAACCTATCCGTCGGCCGCGTTCTCCAAGGGGCTGCGCAAGCGGATCTGGCTGATGCCGGCCTACAACATCCCGCTCGCCGCGGTGTTCGGCACCGTCCAGGTGCTACTGGCCTTCATGCTCGGGCTGCATCTCGAGGACCGTCACGTCTCGCTCGGCGTCGGCGACCTGCTGCGCGCCATGTGGGAGAGCCCGACGGCCTTTCTGCTCAGCCTGCTCGTCTTGGCCTCGCTCGTGGGGATGGTCCGCTTCGCCCACGATCTCAGCGGGATCGGCCGGGTGCTGCTCGGGCTGGCCCATTCGGCGCTACAGGTCGCCAGCGTCGCCGGGGTCATGATGGCCGCCTCGTACCTGTCATCCCTCTTCGGCTCCGAAGGCGCCTCGTCGCTGCTGACGTTCCTCGGCCTCGTCTGGCTGCTCGGCGGGGTCTCGGGAATGGTGGGGATGGCGGGCTACCTGTGGGCCACGGGCTTCCTCGGACTGCACAACACCGAGGCGTACGCCCCTCTGCATCACCAGGACCAGAAGCACTTTCTGCGTCTGCACTTCCAGCCCGACGGCACGTTGACGCTGTATCCGATCGGCGTCGAGCGCGTCGGCCGCAAGTGGACGCTGCGCCCGGACGCTCCCGCCGACGCTCCCTGGTTTGCCCCGGACGGGCCTGAGCCCGAGCCGCATCTCATCGAACGGCCGCTCCGGATCGGTCGGACGACCCGGTCCTCGTCGCGCACGCGCTCAGCCGCTGCCGCGCCGCACGCGCAGGAGCCCGTCCGGCGGTCGTAGACGGGGCGCGGCTACGGCCGGCGGGCGCTGACGAGCGCGACGCCGTGGCGCTCGCGCGACGGGGCAGCGAGCTGCCACGTGAGGCGGTCGATGCGGCCGGCGCGCAGCGAGCGCTGCACGTCCCAGCCGCGCAGCAGCTCGCTCAGCCCCGCCTCGTCGTAGACGCGCTGGAAGTCGTCGACGCCGGCCTGCTCGTGAAACGGCACCGTCAGCACGAGCAGGCCGCCGGGCGCGACGAGCTCGCGCATCCGCGCCAGCGCGGCGAGGTCGAGGCGCTCGTCGGCGGCCGTCAACCCGTAGTGCTCGAGGCCGAAATGCTCGACGGCCGACAGCGCGACGGCCGCGTCGAACGGCTGCGCCGGGTCCGGCAGCTCGTCGAGCCTGCACGCCGCGTGCTCGAGGTTCGGATGGCGCAGCGGGTGTGCGCGCGGGTCGACGACGGTGACACGGTGGCCGAGCGTCGCCAGCGACAGGCCGACCGTGCTCTCGCTGCCGCCGACGTCGAGAATCCGCGCTCCTTCCGGCAGCCCCGCGAGCGCCGCGAAGACGAACGGCTGCTCGACGATGCGCTCGTTGACGAGCAGCACCTCGACGGTGCCCGCCTCGTGGTGCACGGGGACCGGCGGGTTGAACCAGTGCCCCGCCTGCGATGCGTAGCCATCAGGTCCCGCGGCCCAGTTGAGAAACGCCGCGCGCGGCGCGTCGAGCTGCGCGAGCTCGCCGCCCGGTGCGGGGACGTCGCGCCAGCCGAGGCCGGCAAGCATGTCGCGGCCGGTGCGGTCGAGGTCGTCGAGGCGGTCGTGGATCGTGGGCCGGGCGAGCCCCTGGCTGCCCAGGCGCGCGTCGATCTCGTGCACGGTCATCTCGACGCGCGGGTCGAGCGCGCGGCGCAGCGGCCAGCCCAGCAGGCGCTTGACGTGATCGCGTGCTCGCACCCCGCAGAGCATGCCAGCGGCGGCGGGCCGGGGTGTGGCGGATGAGCCTCGGCC
>DASZDB010000318.1:0-2372 GCA_035942495.1 Solirubrobacteraceae bacterium | reverse complement strand
GAAGCTCGAGCTCGACGCCAAGCACCCGGAGTACCTCTTCACGGTGCGCGGCGTCGGCTACCGCTTCCGCGACGACGCCGAACGATGAAGCCGATGCGCCCGCGCTCGCTGCGCGCACAGCTGACGATCCTGTCGGTCTCCGTCACGCTCGTCGCGCTGCTCGCCGTGCTGTTCTACGTCACGCCGCAGCTCGAGTCCTCGCTGCGCGACCAGAAGCTGCGCGCGCTCACGTCGACCGCCCGGGCCTTCACTCCGCAGATCGCCGACCTGCTGCGCAACAACGGCGGCCAGGCCGCGATCGACGACCGCGTCTCGAGCGTCAGCGACCGCACGAACACCCGCGTGACGCTGCTGCTCGTCAACGACGGCACGGAGGGGCTGGAGCTCGCGATCTTCTCGGACTCCTACACCGACAATCGCATCACCGACCTCGACCAGGACGTCGCCGAGGTCGCCGCCCGGCGCGGCCGCGTATCGAGCGGCCTGGGCTCCGGCCGCACCGGCGAGGTGGGCCAGGTCGCCGTCCCGATCCGCGACGAGGGCACCGTCAGCCGAGTCGCGCTGTTCTCGGCGCCGATGGCCGACGTGCAGGGCAACGTCGCGCTGATCCGCCGCGAGATCCTCATCGCCGGCGGGCTGGGGCTGCTGCTCGCACTCGCCGGCGGCTTCGTCGTCTCGCGCTCGATGGCGCGCCGCGTGCGGGTCCTCGAACGCGGCGCCGGCCAGGTCGCGGGCGGCGACTTCACCGCGGTCTTTCCGACCGGCAAGGACGACGAGCTCGCCCAGCTCGCCCGCGCACTGGACGACATGCAGCACCAGCTCGCGCGGCTGGAGAACGCGCGGCGGCGCTTCATCGCGACCGCCTCGCACGAGCTGCGCACGCCGATCTTCTCGATCGGCGGCTTCCTGGAGCTCATGGAGGACGAGGACCTCGACGAGGAGACGCGGCGCCAGTTCGTCGCGACGGTCCGCGAGCAGGTGGAGCGCCTGGGCAAGCTCGCGACCGACCTGCTCGACCTGTCGCGCCTGGAGGCGGGCTCGCTCGAGCTGCGACCGGAGCGGACGGACATCGGCGCGCTCACGCGCGCCGTGAGCGCCGAGTTCGCACCCGCGCTCGACAAGCACGGATCCACCCTCGACGTCCGCCTGCGCGACGAACGCATCGAGGCCGTCTGCGACCCCGAGCGGGTGGGCCAGGTCCTGCGGATCCTCATCGACAATGCGCTGACACACACGCCAACGGGTACAGGGGTCGTCGTGTCCGCCGTGCGCGACAACGGATCGGTCAAGGTCGCGGTCAGCGACGACGGCCCCGGCATCAGCAGCGCCGCCGCCGAGCGCGTCTTCGAGCCGTTCTTCACGTCCGACGACGCGCAGGGCTCCGGCCTCGGCCTCGCGATCGCCCGCGAGCTCGCCGAGCGGATGCAGGGCTCGCTCGACGTCGACCCGGCGCCCGGCCGGACGACGTTCTCGCTGGAGTTGCCGGCGTGAGGGGCCGGCTCGTGCTCGTCGTGCTCGTGGCGCTGCTCGTCGGCTGCGGCGGCGGCGACGACAACGACGGCGGCTCACCGGCGGGCTCGTTCGGCGACGGCACGGCGGTCGACCGCACGACGACGGTCGAGATCGTGCGCGGCGCGGGCGACGACGACGACTTCGACCCCGCGCGGATCTACGAGCGCGACGCGCCCGGCGTCGTGACCGTCTTCAGCGTGCTGCCGGGCCAGACGGACCTCGGCGGAGAAGGCGGCGGCGGGTCCGGCCTGGGATCGGGCTTCGTGCTCAACGAGCGCGGCGAGATCGCGACGAACGCCCACGTCGTCACCGAGGGCGAGGGGCGCTCGATCCGCAAGGCCAAGGAGGTCTACGTCGCGTTCGCCGACGGAAACCAGGTGCCGGCCCGGATCGTCGGCTACGACGCCAACGCCGACGTCGCGCTGCTGCGAATCGACCCGTCGGGCCTGACGCTGCGCCCGCTGCAGCTGGGGACGGCGCGCGACCTGCGTGTCGGCTCGCCCGTGGCGGCGATCGGCTCACCGTTCGGCGAGCCGCAGTCGCTGTCGATCGGGGTCGTGTCGGCCACCGACCGCTCGATCAGGTCGCTGACCGGCTTTGAGATCGCCGGGGCGATCCAGACCGATGCCGCGATCAACCGCGGCAACTCAGGCGGGCCGCTCGTCAACGCCGCCGGGGAGGTACTGGGGATCAACTCGCAGATCCAGACGACCTCGGGCGGCGGCGAGGGCGTCGGCTATGCCGTCCCCGCCGACATCGTGCGGCGGACGCTGCAGGCCCTGCGCGAGGACGGCACGGTCGAGTACGCGTACCTCGGCGTCGCCACGACGCGGATCTACCCGCAGCTCGCGCGCCGCTTC
>DASZDB010000317.1:0-9778 GCA_035942495.1 Solirubrobacteraceae bacterium | reverse complement strand
TCGGCTGGCATTACGTCCTCGACGACGTCGGCGGCGTCGTCCTCGGCGCGCTCGCGCTGTTGCTCGCGCGCGCGCTCACCGGGATCGATCTGCGCGCCACCCGCGAGGGCCGCGGCGTGGCGGAACTCGACCGAAGAGCGGTGCGGTATCTGCGATCCGGATCAGTCGACCGCGTTGTCGGCGTGAAGCTGAAGGTCAGGTGAGCAGGGATCGCAGCTCGGACCACGACCCGACGACGTCGGCGGCGCCCGCGGCGTACAGCGCCTCGACCCGCTCGCCCCGCTCCTCGGGTGCGACGAACGCGACGTTGCCGATCGTCACGAAGCCGGCGGCAACCGCTGACAGCGCACCCGGCACCGAGTCCTCGATCGCCAGTCCGCCGGGCCCCGCGACGCCCAGCGCACGGCCGGCGAACGTGTAGATCGCGGGGTCCGGCTTGCTCGTCGGGGTCGGCAGCGAGTCCTCGGCGCTGAAGCGACGCTCGGGCGGGAACAGCGCGTCGAGGCCGGTGGCGGTGAAGCAGGCGTCCAGGCGCCCGAGCGCGCTGGAGCTCACGGCGGCGAGGCCGAAGCGCCGCTCCAGCCGGGTCAGCGGCTCGAGGACCGTGGGATCGGGCTTCAGGGTCTGGGCGAGGTACCGACCAACCGCGCTCTTCTCCTCGGCGACCCATCGCTCCAGCGCGTCGCGCGTGAGCGCGTCGGCGAGTCCCGCCTCCGTCGCCAGGTCGACGATGGTCGTGCGGAAGTTCCTTCCGGTGCTCGTCAGGCGCAGTTCGTCGGGGCCGTACCGGCGCGCGATGCCGAGCACCGCCAGGCAGCGGTTCGTGACCTGCGCCGAGGCGACGAACGCCGGCTCCTCCGAGGGGAAGAGGTTGCCGTCGGCGTCGCACAGCAGCACCTCGACCGCCGCCGGGTCAAATCGGCGTGGCTCGCGCGGCGCAGGGGTGGCGGCCGGTGTCGTCACGCCGCCAACCTGCCCGGATCCGCGGTCAGGCACGCGTGCACCGCGTGGCGCGGGCTCAGACGCTGCCGACGCGCGCGGCGCGCGCGGCGCGTGCGCTGACCACAGCGCGAGCGCCGTGGCGATCGAGGCTGCGCAGGTCCAGCTCGACGGCGGCGGCGAAGCCCGGATCGCCGCCGAGCGAGCCGAACGTGCGCTTGTCGGCGAGCAGCGCCCGCGGATCGCCGTCACGCTCGGGCGCAAGCGACCCCAGCCGACTGGCCGCAGGGTCGTCGACGGTGAGGGGGCGACCGTCCTCGTCGACGCCGCGCAGATAGCGCACCCAGCCGGCGACGGCGAGCGTCAGCAGCCGGTGCGGGCGGCCGATCAGCCGGGCCTCGCGGATCGACGACAGGACGTGGCCGGGCACCTTCGACGAGCCGTTGCGACACAGCCGTGACAACCGGTCGCCGATCGCGGGGTTCGCGAAGCGCTCGAGCAGCGTCGCTTGGTAGTCGATCAGGTCGATCCCGCTCACCGGCGGCAGCAGCGGTGCGATCTCGTGGCGCATCATCCGCTCGACATAGCCGGCGAAGACGGGATCGGCGATCGCCTCGTTTGTCCGGTCATGGCCCGCGAGCGATCCGAGATACCCCAGCGCGCTGTGGCTCGCGTTGAGCAGCCGCGTCTTCATGAGCGCGTACGGGCGCACGTCGTCGACGAACTGCACCCCGACCTCGTCGAGCGGCGGCCGGCCGTTGCAGAAGGTGTCCTCGACGATCCACTGCGAGAACGGCTCCGTGATGACCGGCCAGCGATCCCTGATCCCGAACTCGTGGGCGACCATCGCGCGGTCCTGCGGCGTCGTCTTGGGAGTGATCCGGTCGACCATGCTGCTCGGGAAGGCGACGTGCTGCTCGATCCAGCGGGCGAGCCGCTCGTCGCGCAGCCGGGCCAGCGCGACCACCGCGGTCTGCGCGATGGCGCCGTTGGCCGGCATGTTGTCGCAGGACAGGACGGTGAAGCCCGGGAGGCCCGCCCGCCTGCGCCGGTCGAGCGCCTCGACGAGGAAGCCGAGCGCCGAGCACGGGTGGTGGGGCTGGGCAAGGTCGGCGGCGATCGCAGCGTCGCCCGCCGCGAAGGCGCCCGTCTCCGCGTCGATCTTGTACCCACCGGCCGTGATCGTCAGCGTGACGAGCTGCGTGCGCTCGGCGGCAAGCGCGTCGAGCACGCGATCGGCCTCCTCGGGCGCGAAGAGGTAGTCCGTGATGACGCCGACGATGCGCGCCTCGTCGCCGCCGGCGCCGCGCGAGACGACGGTGTAGAGGCCGTCCTGCGCGCTCAGCACGTCGCGCATCGCGCGCCGGTGCAGCCCGACCCCGGTCAGCCCCCACTCGCGACTGATCCCGCGCTGGGCGAGGTCATCGAAGTACACGGCCTGATGGGAGCGGTGAAACGAGCCCACGCTCATGTGCACGACGCTCGGCGTGAGCGCCGCGCGGTCGTATGTGGGGATCTGCACGCGGCCACCGTGGTGTGCCAGCGTGCGACCAGACAGGGGGCGCGGCGCGATCAACGTCGTGGGTCCATCGGGCGGCTCCCCTGTGTGATGGCGGGCACCGCGCCTACCCCCTGTCGACGGGCGGGGAACCCAAAAGCGCCGCAGCCGCGCCGCTACCGACCTGAGACCCTGCAGGCGATGAGGTTCGTCTACAACAGCTTCGAGGGCCGCTACTCCGACAGTCCGCGCGCGCTCTACGAGGCGCTACGGGCGCGCGGCGGCGACCACGAGCACCTCTGGCTGGCCGATCCGGCGCACGCCGAGAGCTTCTCGGCGGCCGGCGTGGCGACGGCGCAGTTCGCGACGGGCGAGGGGCTGGCGGCGGTCGAAGCGGCCGATGTCCTGATCGCCAACACGCACACCGACTTCGCGTGGACCAAGCGCGGTGATGCCGTCTACCTGCAGACGTGGCACGGCACGCCGCTCAAGCGGATCCACTGGGACGTGCTCTGGGCGCCGCCGGGGCGGCTCGAGCGCCTCTCGGGTGACGTCGAGCGCTGGGATCTGTTGATCTCCCCCAATCGCGCGAGCACGCCGCTGCTGCGCGGCGCCTTCCGCTACGACGGCGAGGTCCTCGAGAGCGGCTATCCGCGCAATGACGTCCTCAGCGCGCCGGGCCGCGATGACATCCGCGCCGCCGTTCGCGCGGACCTCGGCATCCCGGACGGCCGCACCGTCGTGCTGTACGCGCCCACTTGGCGCGACGCGGAGGTGTTCGGTCCCGATGAGGCGCCGCTGACGAGCGACTTTTGCCTCGCGTTCGACGTCGACGCCTTCACGCAGCACCTCGGCGGCGACCACGTCCTGCTGCTGCGCCTGCACTACATGCTCACCCATCGCTTCCGGGCGGCTGAGCACGAGGCCGTTCGCGACGTCTCCTTCTACGCCGACATCAGCCGTCTGTACCTCGCCGCCGACGTGCTCGTCACCGACTACTCGTCGGTGATGTTCGACTTCGCCATCACGGGGCGGCCGATCCTGTTCTTCACGTACGACCTCGACGACTACCGCGATCGCGCGCGCGGGTTCTACTTCGACTTCACGCCGGTCGCGCCCGGGCCGCTGCTGACCACGACCCAGGACGTGCTCGACGCGCTGCGCGGCCTGCCCGCGGTCAACGAGCGCTACGCCGACGCCTACGCCCGCTTTCGCGAGCGCTTCTGTCATCTCGAAGACGGGCACGCGAGCGACCGCGTGCTCGACCGCCTGCTCGGCGAGCGCGGCGGTTAGGCGCTGACCAAGGGCAGCTGCTCGAGGGCCGGCAGCGGCGCGTCGAACGCGCGCATCACCAACCGCTCGACGTCGCCGCGTTCGACGAAGCGCGCGAGGATCGTGTGGCGGTCGGGCCGCACGCCGGGAGCGGCGCTGACGGCCGCGACGAGCTGCTCACGCGAGATCCCGAGGTCCTCCGGGCAGGTCGGCAGCCCGAGCCGCCGGAACGTGCGCAGCAGCCCCGGCGCCTGCGACCACTCGTGCGCGGCGGCCGCGACCAGGCAGCCGAGCGCGACCTGCTCGCCGTGCAGCACCGCGGCGGGTCCGAGCTGGGCGTCGAGCGCGTGCGAGATGAGGTGCTCGGCGCCCGAGCACGGCCGGCTCGTGCCGGCGGCCGCCATGGCGAGGCCGCTCAGCAGCAGCCCCTCCGCCACGACCGCCAGCGAGGCGGGGGAGGCGAGCTCCGCGAGGTCGAGGATCGGCCGGGCCGCCGACTCGGCGATCATCGCGGCGAACGCGTCGTACTGCTCGTGGCCCTCGCGGTCGGCCAGCCGCCAGTCCAGGCAGGCCGTGAGGTTGCTGACGAGGTCGCCGACGCCCGCGCGGATCGTCGTGGTCGGCGCGCTGCCGATCGCGGTGACGTCGACGACGATCCCGCACGGCATCCGCGCCGCGTGGCTGCAACGCGCGCCGTCGCGGCCCATGAGCGAGGCGATGGGCGAGCTGATGCCGTCGTTGGAGACCGTCGTGGGAACGCTCACGAAGTCCACGCCGGTACGCGCCGCCGCGAGCTTGACCGTGTCGATGACGCGGCCGCCGCCGACCGCGACGGCCGTGGTGGCGCCCTCCTCGATGATCGTGCTCGCCGTGGCGGCGGCCTGATCGAGGCGGCCGCTGAGGTGCGAGAGATGCAGGACGCGCACGCCGCGGTCGCGCAGGCTCGTGCCGACGCGTTCGGCGAACATGCGCGACGGCCCGGGCCCGCTGCCCAGCAGCACGCAGCTGAGGTCGAAGTCGTGATCGCCGAGCAGGACCCCCACATCGCGCAGGCAGCCGGCGCTGACGTGCAGCAGTCGCGGGATCTCGACGGTGCGCGGGCGCGGGACCATCAGGCCGCCGCGAGCGTCTCGGCAACCGCGAGATCGGCGTCGTCGTCGATCTCGACCCAGGCCCCGGGCGCCATCGCCCAGACGTGCCACGGCACGCCTGCCGCCGCCGTCCGTCCGACCGCCCCCTCGTACCACTCGCCGGTGGCGTCGCTGCGCCCGACGAATCCCTCGAGCACGGCGCGCAGGTGCCGCAGCACCGGACCCCGAGCCATCAGCATCCCGATGTACTCGCCGGCCGGATCGACGATGTCGACCTTGCCGATGCGCTGCAGCGTGTCGTCCGCCGTGAGCGAGACCTTCATCGACTCGTCGGTTAGCGACTTGACGAGATCGACGGCCAGAACACCGTCGGCGTGGCCCGACGCCGCCTCCTCGATGAAGTTCGTGACGTGCTCGGGCTCGACGAGGAGGTCGGCGTTGAGCAGCACGACGGGGCCGTCGTCCGGCAGCTCGCGCAGCGCGCGCAGCAGCGACCACCAGTTGTTGAGCTCGGCGTACTCGGGGTTCGCGACCACGCCGACAGGCTCGGCGCGTCCCGCCAGCTCGAGCTCGATCGCCGCGGCGGCGTGACCCACCACGACGCGCACCGAGGCGACGGACTGCGCAGCGCGCGCGATGCCCTCCAGGTGGCGGTCGGCGAGGGTGCGACCGGCGACGGGCAGCAGCCACTTCGGCGTCGCGTCCCCGAGCGCGCCAAGGCGGCTGCCCCGGCCCGCCGCGAGAACGACCGCGTGAACGGGCTGGGGGCGTACGGGCCGGTATGCAGATGAAGATGTCAAGAACGTTCACATTTCCCCGTGACGGCCGAGCGCATGCGGCGCGTTCTCGGGCGCCAATCGGAGTCGAACCGGCGCCCGCGGCGCGACCCGAGCGCGCGCGCCGGCGCCCGGGACCCGTGGGCGGGTCCGGCTAGAATCGGGCTCGTGCGAGACGAAGCCACCTTCCGCGTCAAGGCCGGCCTGGCCGAGATGCTCAAGGGCGGCGTCATCATGGACGTCGTCGACGCAGAGCAGGCACAGATCGCGGAGGCCGCCGGCGCCGCGGCGGTCATGGCGCTCGAGCGCGTGCCGGCCGACATCCGCCGCGACGGCGGCGTGGCGCGGATGTCCGACCCCGCGATGATCAAGTCGATTCAGACCGCGGTGACGATCCCCGTCATGGCAAAGGCGCGCATCGGCCATATCGCCGAGGCGCAGGTGCTCGAGGCGCTCGAGGTCGACTACATCGACGAGTCGGAGGTCCTCACGCCGGCCGACGAGCACAACCACATCGACAAGTGGGACTTCTCGATTCCGTTCGTCTGTGGCGCGACGAACCTCGGCGAAGCGCTGCGGCGCATCGGCGAGGGCGCGGCGATGATCCGCTCCAAGGGCGAGGCCGGGACCGGCGACATCGTCGAGGCCGTACGCCACATGCGCTCGATCCGGTCGGAGATCCGCCGCCTCGGCACGCTCGACGAGACCGAGCTGCCGACTGCCGCCAAGGCGCTCGGCGCGCCGCTGGACCTCGTCCGCGGCGTCGCCCACGAGGGCGGCCTACCGGTCGTGCTGTTCTGCGCCGGCGGCATCGCCACACCGGCCGACGCATCGCTGATGATGCAGCTGGGCGCCGAGGGCCTGTTCGTCGGCTCGGGGATCTTCAAGTCCTCCGATCCCGAGCGCCGAGCGCGGGCGATCGTCGAGGCCTGCACGCACTTCGCGGATCCGGCGCGGGTGGCGCGGGCCTCCGAGGGGCTCGGCACGGCGATGGACTCGCTGGAGTCCCGCGGGCTCGGCGACGATCAGCTCCTCGCCCAGCGCGGCTGGTAGCCGAGACGGAGCACGAGGTGGCGCTCATCGGCGTCCTCGCCCTGCAGGGTGGCTTCGCTGCGCATGCCCGCATGCTGCGCAGGTTGGGGGCCGACGTGCGCGAGGTTCGCGTGCCGGAGGATCTGTCGGGCTTGGACGGCTTGATCATCCCCGGCGGGGAGTCGACGACGATGACGCTCGGGATCGAGCGCGAGCGGCTGGCGAAGCCGCTGCGATCGTTCGACCGGCCGGTGTTCGGCACGTGCGCCGGGCTGATCATGCTCGACCGGTCGCATCTGGGCATGATGGACATCGAGGCGGCGCGCAACGCGTTCGGGCGCCAGGTGCGCTCCTTCGAGGCCGACCTCCCGATCGCGGAGCTCGACGGGCCACCGCTACGTGCGGTGTTCATCCGCGCGCCGTGGATCGCCGCGCACGGCGACGAGGTCGAGATCCTCGCATCGGTGGAGGGTCATCCGGTCGCCGCGCGCCAGGGCGACGTGCTGGCGGTCGCGTTTCATCCCGAGCTCGGCGACGACACGCGGCTGCACGAGCGGTTTTTGGACAGCTGCAACGGGGCTCGCCGCTGAGCCTGCCCGGCCGGCCGGGCGTCACCCCCGCGGGGATCGCCGCGCGCAACCGGGGGGCGTGGCGTATTTGCCTCGTATAGCGATTCAAGTTCGCCACACCCCCTCGCCACGACGGTCGCAACCGACCGACGGACGACCAAATCGGCGCGTAGGCTCTGTCCGTGGCGTCCTGGAGCGAGATCGAGGCCGAGGCTCCCGAGCTGACCGCGCTCGCACGCGAGTTCCTCGACGCGTTCGTGCACAAGACGCTCGCCACGCTGCGCCGCGACGGCTCACCGCGGATCAGCGGCAGCGAGGTGATCTTCGCCGACGGCGAGCTGTGGCTGGGCAGCATGTGGCAGTCGCTGAAGGCCCGCGACCTGCAGCGCGACCCGCGCTTTGCGCTGCACAGCGGCTCGCCCGACCCCGACGATGGCTGGCGCGGCGACGCGAAGCTCGCCGGCCGCGCGGAGGAGACCCTCGACGAGGAGCTGCGCAGGCGGATCTTCGGCGGAAAGGGCGGGCCGGGACCGGCGCACCTGTTTCGCTGCGACGTCACCGAGCTCGTCGTCGTCTCACTGCCCGACCCGCCGGAGTTTCTCGTCATCGAGGCGTGGCACGAGGGGCGGGGGGTGACGCGGCGCGAGCGGCGGTAGCGTCAGCTCGCGGCTGCCGCCAGCCGGCGGTCGATCTCCTTCAGGACGGTGACGCGGTTGCGGTTCGCCGTCTCGTAGAGGCGCGCGACGGCCAGCGACTCGGGGCTGGCGGTCGCCAGGCGCGCGTTGACCTGCTTGGCGGTCAGCTTGCCGTAGCCCTCCCACGGCTCGCCGATGCGAATCTGGGCGCCCGCGCCGTCCGCGGCCCCGGCGTCGGCGGACTCCGCGACGACGACCGCTTCGCGTGAGACGTGATCCTCACTCGGCTCGGCCGCCTCGGCCGGCTCGGGTGCGACGGGCTCGGCGGCAGCGGCCGGAGTGGGGACGGGCGCGGCGGGGGAGGTCGGCTCCCGGTTCGGTGCGCGCGCCGGCGCCGGCGCGGGCGCCGGAGCCTGCCGCGGCGTGGTCGACGCGGACGCGCCCGAGACCGGCGGCGGCGGAGTCCAGGCGGTCGACGTCCGGCTCCGCGAGCGGCGCTCGAACGCCATTCCGGCGACCTGACGGATGGCCGAGACGGTGAGGGATCCGACGCGCCGCGCGATGGTGTACGAAACGTCCGCGACGCGGGAGAGGTTGTCGAGTGCTGGCATGGCGCTCCGCTACCCGCCGAGGGCCGCCCGGAAGCCCGCGGGCTAGACGACGAGCCCGTGACGGACCGTGTTCTCGGTCACGACGCGGGGCTCGACGAAGTGCAGCAGGTAGTCCGGTCCGCCGGCCTTCGTGCCGGTGCCCGACAGCCGGTTGCCGCCGAATGGCTGACGACCCACCATCGCGCCGGTCGTCGAGCGGTTGACGTAGAGGTTGCCCACCGGCGAGCGGGCGACGACGTGCGCGACCGTGCGCGGATTGCGGCTGAAGAGCCCGCCCGTGAGCGCGACCGGCAGGGCGTCGACGCGGTCGCAGGCCTCATCGACGTCGCGGACCGGCTCAACCGTCAGCAGCGGGCCGAAGATCTCCTCGCGCAGCAGCGGCGAGTCCGGCGGCAGCCCGGTGGCCACGACCGGCGCGACGTACCAGCCCTCGCCCGGGACGTCGCTCATCCCGGTCGAGATCTCGCCGGTCTGCGCGGCGAGATCGGCGTAGCGGCGCACGCGCTCCTGCGCGTCGCGCTCCACGACCGCCGGTACGTCGGTCGCGAAGTCGTCGGCGGGGCCCACCTGCAGGCCGGCGATGGCGCCGGTCAGCCGCTCCACGAGCTCGTCGTGCAGCGCCTCGTGGACGAGCACGCGAGCGGCGGCCGAGCACTTCTGCCCGGCGTAGTCGAACGCCGACTCGACGATCGCCGGGATCGCCTCGTCGAGGTCGGCGTCCGAGTCGACGATGATGCAGTTCTTGCCACCCATCTCGGCGACGACGCGCGTGAGCTGACGCGCGCCGGGCTGCACGTCCGCCGCGCTGCGCAGCAGCTCGAGGCCGACCGCGCCCGAGCCGGTGAACGCGATCGTCGCGACATCGGGGTGACCGGCGAGCGCCGCGCCCGCCTCGCCCGCGCCGGGCAGCAGCGCGATGGCGCCGGCCGGCACCCCGCCGGCGCGCAGCGCCTCGACGACCCTCAGCCCACATCCCGGCGCCTGCTCGGCGGGCTTGAGCACGACGGTGTTGCCGGTCGCCAGCGCCGCGGCGGTCATGCCGGTCGGGATCTCGATCGGGAAGTTCCACGGGGCGATCACCGCGCAGACGCCGCGCGGCGCGTAGTGCAGCTCGTTGCGCTCGCCGGGCACCTGCAAGAGCTCCGGCCCGTCGCCGCCCTGCAGCTCGATCGCGGCGCGCGCGTAGAACTCGAGGAAGTCGATCGCCTCGCAGACGTCGGCATCGGCCGCGGGCCAGGGCTTCGCACACTCGCGCACGGCCAGCGCGGCCAGCGCTGCCCTGCGCTCGCGCATCCACGCCGCCGCACGCAGCCGTGCGGCCGCTCGCTCGGCGACCGGCGTCGCGGCCCAGGCGG
>DASZDB010000316.1:0-1784 GCA_035942495.1 Solirubrobacteraceae bacterium | reverse complement strand
GTGCTGGCTGCTGGCGGCGCAGGGCGTGATCGGCGTCGCGCAGTACCTGCTCGAGCTGCCGGCCGAGCTCGTCTGGGTGCACGCCTCGCTCGCCGCCGCGACGTGGGTGGCGATCGTCTGGACGCTGCTCGCCGCGGGAGGTCTGCGCACGTGGCCGCTGGGCGCGCGCAGCGGCCGCCGCGAGGCCGCGGCCGCGCGCTGAGGGCGCGGCCAGCCACCAGATTCGGTGGATTCAGCCGAGGCCGGGTGCGAACGTCGCGAGAGCGGTGAGCGCCGCGGCGAGCGTGGCGCCGCTGACGAAGGCGATACCGAACACGTTCTTGCGCCTGCGCGACCACCGCCGCTCGCGCCGCGTCAACGTGCTCGCGTAGATCTGCCGCGGTTGCACGCAACGATCTTCGTACATGCATCGGATGTCACAGCGTTGTGTCCCCCTTCGCAACCGTCTGGCGCGTTCTTCCCGCATCCTCCGGCAGGAACTTGGCCCGCGGCTCCGGCGGCGCCGGGCGGCGGCGGCCGGTCGCGCTGGCCTAGCCTCACCCGTCGATGCGCAGGGCACTCACGATCCTCCTCGTCGTCGTCGCGAGCGGCGCCGGCGCGACGACCGCGCTGGGCACGTTCCCGCGCGAGCACCGGCTCGACGTCGGCACCGTGCGCCTGTCGGTCGACCCCGGCCACCGCGGCGCCCTGGACCTCTACGTCCCGCTCGTCGACTGGGGCGTGCGCTTCCCGGTCGTGCGCCTGCCGGCGCGCATCAACGTCGACGTGCGCTCCGTCGATCGCGACGCGGTGGTCGAGCTCGCGGGATCCGGTGAGCTTGACGCGGCCTTCGTGCGCGGGCAGGCGCGCGATGCGCTCGTCTCCTTCCTGCGCCTGGCGATCCTCGTGGCGGTGCTCGGCGGGCTGGCGCTCGGCGCGCTGGTCGCGCTCGCGGCCCGCAGCAGGGGCGGCCCGCGGCTGCGCACTTCGCTGTTCGTCGCGGTCGGCACCGCGCTCGCGTGCGGCGTGGCGCTCGTCGTGGGCCTGCCGCCGCGCTCGAACGTCGACACGCCGCAGTACTACGCCAACGGCCCCGAGGTGCCGACGGCGCTGCGCGCGCTGCAGACGCTCGGCGCCTCGGCGCAGACGCTCGACGACGAGATCGACGAGCAGCTCGTCGGCATCGCGCGGTTCGTCAACGCCCCCGCCGGGCGGGCGCCGCTGGGCGACACGGCGCCGCGGCTCACGGTGGCGTCCGACCTGCACAACAACGTCATCGCGCTGCCCGCCCTCGAGCGGGCCGCGCGCGGCGGGCTGCTGCTGTTCGCCGGCGACCTGACCGATCGCGGCTCGCCGGTCGAGCAGGCGCTCGTCCTGCGGGTGGCGCGCGCCGGCTCCGAGCTCGTCTTCGTCTCCGGCAACCACGACTCCGATGTGCTCGAGCGCAAGCTCGCGCGCACAGGCGAGATCGTGCTGACCCGAAACGGGCGCCTGCGCGGCGATGGCAGCACCGACGGACGCGTGGTGCAGCGCGTCGCCAACGTGCGGATCGCCGGCTACGACGATCCGCTCAAGCGCCTCGCGACCGAGGAGTACGCCGACAACGGCGCCACGTACACGCCGGCCGAGCAGCGGCGCTTCGCGGACTGGCTGGCGCCCTTGCTCGGCAAGGTCGACGTCGTGATGGTCCACGCGCCCGGGCTCGCGCAGATCGCGCTGCAGAGCCTGCGCGACGACCCGCCGGTCGCGCCGCTCGTCCTCGTCGTGGGCCACACGCACAAGCCGTCGCTCGAGACGTTCGGCTC
>DASZDB010000315.1:0-1799 GCA_035942495.1 Solirubrobacteraceae bacterium | reverse complement strand
ATCTGCTGCGGGGTCGCGATGTCGATGGCCGCGCTGATCCTCACCGCGGGGGCGCGCGGCAAACGGCTGACGCTGCCGAACGGCCGGATGCTCATCCACCAGCCCACCGGCGGCTACCAAGGCCAGTCGTCGGACATCGAGATCCACGCCCGCGAGACGCTCGCGCTGCGCGCCCAGCTCGACGCGCTCTACGCGAAGCACACCGGCCAGAGCGCCGAGCAGATCAACGCCGACTCCGAGCGCGACCGCTACATGACGCCGGAGGAGGGGGTCGCCTACGGGCTCGTCGACCGGATCGTCAAGCCGCGATGAGCCGCGCCTCGACGGCGGGATCCAGGCCCGGCCCGTCCTCGGGACGCAGCGCCGCGCGCGTATCGCGCGCCGTCAGCTCGAGCGAGCGCCGGCGCAGCCCGGCGGCAACGGCACGCGTACCGTCGATCCGCATGAAGCCCGCGCTCACGGGGTCGGCCTCCGGGATCCACAGCGGGAGCTGCGACTCGTCGACCCCGGCCGCCACCAGCTCGGCCTCGGGCACCCACACCGGTGCGGCGCCCGGCGCGGCCGCGCAGCATGCCGCGAGCATGTCCGCCCACGTCAGATGCTCGCCGACGGCGTTGTACGTGCCGGTCGCGCGCGCGCCCGTCATGTCGAGCACGAACGCGGCGAGGTCGCGCGCATCGATGAGCTGGATCGGGCGCTCCGGCGGGGCCGGCGCAGGCACGCGGCCGCCGCGCGCGCAGCGCGCGACCCACCAGCTGAAGCGGTTCGTCGGGTCGTGCGGGCCCGCGACGATGCAGGGGCGGACGATCAACGCCCGCGCCGGCAGGGCGTCGCGCACGGCGTCCTCGCAGAGCGCCTTCAACGCCCCGTAGTCCTCCCACCCGCCGGTTCCGGCCAATGCCGCCAGCGGCGCGTCCTCGGCGACGCCCGGGCGCGTCACGTCGGCGTACACCGAAACGGTCGAGATGAACGTCAGCCGCTCGACGCGTTCGGCGAGCAGCCGCGAGCTGGCGTCGACCTCCTGCGGGCGGTAGCCGGTCACGTCGATCGCGCCATCCCATGAGCTGTCACCGGCGAGCGCGCTCAGATCGCCGCCGCGGTCGCCGCGCCGCAGCTCAGCGTCGGGAAACAGCCGCGGCGCGCTGCGACCGCGGTTGAAGAGCGTGACCTCGTCGCCGCGCGCCAGCGCGAGCTCGGCGATGTGACGGCCGACGAAGCCGGTCCCGCCGAGCACGAGCAGCCGCATGACGGGATTCTCGCAGTGCGCACATTGCGGCCCGCCGAGGGGTACGTTGCGCTGATGGCCACACATATCCGCAAGGAGGCAGGCGACCGGCTCATCGCAGGCGACGAGTGGGGCTCGGAGCTCTACCGGATCGCGGCCAACCAGTTCGACCGCGCGGGCGCGCTGCTCGAGCTCGATCCGGAGTTCGTCACCCGGCTCAGCGAGCCGCGGCGCTCGCTCGTCGTCAACTTCCCGGTGCGGCTGGACTCCGGCGAAGTGCTCGGCCTGACCGGCTACCGCGTGCAGCACACGCTGACGAAGGGGCCGACGAAGGGCGGCTTTCGCTACGGCGCGGACGTCTCGCTCGGCGAGTGCGCGGCGCTGGCGATGTGGATGACCTGGAAGTGCGCGCTGCTCGGCCTTCCCTACGGCGGCGCGAAGGGCGGCGTGCGCTGCACGCCCGGCGAGCTGAGCGTGCCCGAGCTCGAGCGCCTCACGCGCCGCTACGCGGCCGAGCTGATCCCCGTCATCGGCCCCGGCCGCGACATCCCGGCGCCGGACATGGCGACCGGGG
>DASZDB010000314.1:0-13820 GCA_035942495.1 Solirubrobacteraceae bacterium | reverse complement strand
TCTTCACGCTTCGGCGGTCCTGGCGGCGGCGCTGCTGGTCGGGCTCGTGATCCTCGACACGACGCTCGTCGTGATCTCGCGCCGGCGGCGCGGCGTTTCGCTCATGACCGGCGGGCGCGACCACCTGACGCACCGGCTCCTGATCGTGGCCAAGTCCCCTCGACGCGTCGCCGCGGCGCTGGCCGCGACCCAGGTGGCGCTGTGCGGGCTTGCGCTCGCGGGAGCTCACAGCGGACAGCGGGCCCTGTTCTGGATAGCGACAGCGGTGGTCGCCGTAGGCTGCGCTGTCATCGTCTACCTCGAGCGGATCATGGACCGGTGGGAGGCAGGCACGGCAAGTCGGACTGCGCAGCCCGCCATCACCACAGCAACATCAGCAGCCGATTCCGAGCCGCACCGATAGCGCGATGTCTCGTGCCGGCGGCGTGGCGCATCCACGTCAACGAATCGTCCTTTGCGGTGGCGCCTACAGCGACAATTTCGGCGATGGCATCATCGCGGACTGCCTGGAATACGGACTTCGTCGGCAGGTACCCGAGATGCACACCGTCAAGATGGATATCTCTGGGCGGCTGGACCACGGGGATGGCGGCTTTGGTCAGAAGGCCGGGACGCAGAGGCTCCTGAAGCTGATTCCGCACGCAGCGGGCCGATACGTCATCCTGCTGGCAGGAAGCCTGTACGTCAAGCGGGTCGTCGAACCCAACTGGCGTCGGATCATCGAACCCCACGATGCGGTCGTCGTCGGTGGCGGCCAGTTGTTTCAGGACGAGCATCTCAACTTCCCAGTGAAGATGTGGCAGCTCGGCCGTACTCTGCGCCGCAACAACTGTCAAACGCTGGTCTACGCCGTGGGGGTGGATCGTAACTGGTCGCCACTTGGCCGAAGGCTGTTTCTGTCGATGTTCCGCAACGCGCAACCGACCTATTGCTCCGTTCGCGACGATGCCTCCAAGCGCAATCTCCTGACTCATGTCCCCTACCTGCGGTCCGGCGGTGTCGAGATCGACCCTGACCCGGCGTTGCTCGCCGATGCCACGTACGGGGTGTCTCGGGCGAGCAGCAGCGAGTTCGACGTCGGCATTGGCATCATGGACCCCTGGACGTTGCGGGTCGACGTGCGTCAGAAGAACACCGATGTCACGGCTGTGGCGCGTCGCTGGAGCCTCTTGATCGGCGCGCTGCTCGACGCGGATCTGAGCGTCGCGTTGTTCACCAACGGCGCGCGGGAGGATGAAGACTTCGTACGCCGGCTGCATCGCGACGTCGGGCGGCGTCCGCGCCTTGCCGTTCTGGAGCGTCCTGGCAGCGCGGCCGCGTACGTTGCCAATCTGTCGCGCATGCACTGCGTACTCGCCCACCGCCTGCACGCCAGCATCGTCTCCTATGCGTTGGGCATTCCCAGTCTCGGGTTGCGCTGGGATCCGAAGGTGGAGAGCTTCTACTCGTTGTGCGAGCGGGAGGAATGGGTCGTCGACTTCGCGACCCGACCCGTAGACGAGCTGGCTGCGAAGGTACAGGACCTGTTGCGCGCGTCGCTCGATCCCGCAGTTCGGGCAGCGGTCATCGCGCAGTGCGACGCGGGCGTCGAGCGGCTCGCTGCTCAGCTGCGTAGCCTGAGCTGACGCGTGGTCCGTCGGACCCCCCGTAGATGAAACGCCTGAGAACCGTCCTGGGATGGCGACTGTCGCCCAGGGCCTATTGGTCCGTCCTCGACCAGGCGATCTCCAGCGCCAGCAATCTCGCGTTCATCATCGTCGTGGCACGCAGTGTCAGCGTCGAGGCGTTCGGCGAGTTCGTGATCGCCTATCTCGTCTACGCGCTGCTGCTGGGCGGACTGCGAGCGGTTGGCGGCGAGATTCTGCTCTTGCGCGTCGAGGAGGCGCCCGGCGAGGCATTCGAGGACTGTCGGCGACTGCTCGGACTGGCAGCAGGAGTCGGGCTGATCGTCGCCTTGTTGACGACGCCACTGGGCCTCGTGCTCGGTGGGACGCTCGGCGGGTCGCTCGCCGCCTTCGCCCTGATGCTCCCGATTCTGCTGACGCAGGATGCCTTGCGCTACTGCTTCTTTGCTCTGGCGACACCGTCACGCGCCGCAGCGAACGACCTGATGTGGCTGGGCGTGCAGGCGCTCACCACGACGTGGTTGCTGCTCGACGGCGATGTCACACCCGTGAAGGCGATCCTGGCATGGGCTGCGGGGGCGGCGGTGGCGGGCGCCGTCGGCATGCGACACGCACGGCTCGTGCCGACGTACACGAAGCTCACGACCTGGATCACGGCGGACCGCGCACGCGTCGGAGGATTCTTCAGCGATTTCGTCCTGATGATCGGCGCGGGCTACTTCGCGATCTACATCGTCGCGCTGATCGGGGGCGTAAGCGCGGTCGCGGGAGTACGTGGCGCGATGATCCTGTTCGCTCCCTTGGACTCGGTGTTTGCCGGCGTCAGAATCGTCACGCTGTCGGCGCTCGCGGAGGCGGTGCGTGTCGGGCGCCGTGTGCTGGTCCGCAGGGCGGGCGTCGTGGCGCTGGTCTCGGCAGCCATCACGGCGGCGTGGACCGTCGTGATCCTGACGCTGCCGCGAGACGTGGGGACTGCGCTGCTCGGCCCCACGTGGGACGTCGCCAGGCCGCTGTGCGCGGCCATCGCCGTGGCATCGGCCGCGCGATATGTGGCGCTGCCCGCCCAAGCGGGCTTGCGCGCGCTCAACGACACCCGGCGGATCGTGAGCTTACGGGTGGTGCAGACGATCGTCACGCTCGGCGCGGTCGCCGTTGGTACGGCCGAGGCGGGTGCGCGTGGCGCAGCCGGCGGCCTGGCGGCCGCTCACTGCGCGGGGTGCGCCCTGTGGGCGCGCGGCTTCCTGCGGGGCGCAAGCGGCGCGCGTCAGCGGTCGGAGTGAGGCCTGTGACGGTGTCTACTTGCTCGGGAGCTGCTGCTGCTCCGCCGTCGCTCAGGCGTGACGCACGACATCGTCCCCGTCGGCAACCGCGACCGCCGACACCGGACTTGCCCGTCTGCCGCAGGCGCCGAACCCGCGGCGCGTCTCGTTGCAGGGCCACACCTCGTCAAATCCCTCCGAGCGCATCCATCCGACGACCTCCTCGTAGGTATGGGCGTGGGCGTGCGGCGCGCCGAAGATGTCCATCAGCGCGAGGGCTGCTTCGCGCCGGCTGAGACGCGGATACCTGCGCAGGCCGAGCGCGTTCAGCACTCTCGTAAAGACGCGAAACGGGTCGGCGAGCACGCGCGCGACACGGGCGAACGTGGCGGGCGGGACCCGTGTGCTGAGCGCGCGCAGGGTGTTGACGGGCCTCGTCACGAAGCGCTCGTGCTTGTAGAGCCAGACGTAGAACGTCCCCCCGGGGCGAACGAGCGGACAGAGTCCGCGGAAGGTCCGCTCGGTGTCGGGCGTGTGATGCAGCACGCCCGCGGAGTGGATGATGTCCACGCTGGAGGGCTCCAGCACCGGGCTCTGCAGATCGGCCTGAACAAAATGAACGCTTTCCGGCCGCGCCCCTGGATAGCGGTGACGGAACGCGTAGCCGTGCTCCAAGCCGGAGCTGAGATCGACTGCGATCACCTCGAGCCCGAAGCGCGTGTAGGCGACGGACTGGCTCCCGTTGCCGCATCCGGCATCCAGCATCAGCATGCCCTCGAGTTGCGCGGGCGCAAAGCCCACGCTTCGCAGGAAGTAGGTCTCCACGCGCTTGTCGAGGTCGTAGCCCCAAGTGCGGTCGCCCACCTCGTGTTGCTCCCACTCGTTGCTGAAGCTCTCGCGCGTCCGCCGGTCATACGCCTGGGCGTCGCCGGCGCGAGCGTTGCGGAGGTGCGCGACCGCCTCGGGCGTCGCGTCAGCCAGCGGAAACTGCGCGACCTCTGTGCCGAACATGTCGAAGGCGTCCGGGAGCAGTCGTGGCACGCCCCGCACGACCGGATAGCCGTGATTGCCCGCTTCGCACAGCAGCAGGCCGCTGACGATCTCCCGGTGGCCGTTCGTCGGCTCCGCCGTGAAGGTCTCGAGGCCGAAGCGCCCGCCGCACGCCGGGCAGCGCAGGTAGTTCAGCAGTCGTTCGTGCAAGAGTTCGCTCTCCGTGGGTGCGGTGTGCGCATCGGCGTGTGGCCATACGGTACCCGCGTCCGCCTCGCCGGGGGTGCATGTCTCGCGTTCGGCGACGCTCTTCGGCGCGCGCGACGTCGAGGCGCGCTCGCGCGCGATCAGCCGACCGTCGCCCGCGCAGCATCACGCATCGTGAGGGTGCGCATCCCGTGCGTCGCGCGCAGCTGCGCGTAGTGATCCAGGATCTGCCTGAGCGCATCCAGATTCGCCCGCTGGTGGATCCCGAAGTTGTGTGGGTGCCACCACAAGTGATAGACGCCGCCCGCTCTCGCGGCGGCTGAGAGCTCGCCGCACACGCGTTTGATCTTGAGCGGGTCGACGTGCCGTGCGCGTGCGTCGTAGGGACGCAGGAACCGGCTGGCGGGGATGTTGCGGGGCAACGGGCCCGAACAATCGACGTGGTGCGTGTTCGGGCCCGTCAGAGGGACATAGGCATCTAGCAAGCGCAGTGCCCGCCGTCGTCTGCTCTCGTCCTTGGCCGACCGCGGTGTGTACAACCAGGAGCGCGGTGTGCCTCGGTAGGCCGTGATCCCCTGCCGCGCGCACAGCGGCAGGTAGTCGGGGCGAACCTCGTTTCGCGGAAATACAAGACTCTCGAGTGTGATGCCGCGACGTGTCGCGGCCCTGACAGCAGCGGCGAGGTCCTCCGAGAAGGTGGTGGCGTTTTGCCCTTCCTCGAGACAAAAATAGTGTGAAAAGGTGTGGCTGGCGATCTCGTGGCCGCCGGCCGCTTGGATGCGCTCAAGCAGCGACCAACCGAAGTGAAACGGATCCTCGGCTTCGTTTCTGCCCACGGCCGACAGCGCGGTATACGGACACTTCTTCCGGTCGACGTACTTGGGACGTACGGACGGAAGGGCTGACAGAAGGTCTTCTTTGTCGTCAAAGAACAGGAAGCCGACGGTCGCCCATGTGGCGCGGATGCCGTGCTCGGCGAAGAGCTCGAGAAGCCTCGGTATCGCGGTCCGCACCCCAAGCAGGTTCGCGCGGTAGGCATCGAGATCGATCCAGTCGCGAACTCCCCAGTGAAGCTCGAAATCGAGCGAGATCACGAACGTGCCGGGACCGTTTGAGAGTCGTGACACCGACGCTCTACTTTACCGCGTCAGGCCGCAGACCGCCGCTGCCCAGCGGAACGTCGGCCGCGCGATACCATCAGCCGCCTTCTGTCGCGTTCTCTCCGCAGCCCAAGCCTGTGACGGACCGCACGCCTCTGAAGATCGTTCTGCTGGCGGCGGACGGGATGACGACGAACATCGTGTTCAACGCGATCGAGCGCGAGCACCGGCTGAGCGGCGTGATCATCGAGGAGCCTGTGCCGCGGCGGACGTATCTGCTGAGGCGCGCGCGGCGGCTCGGCTATGTCGAAGCCGCCGGACAGGCTCTCTTCCAGATACTGGTTCCGCCGTTGCTTCGCAGGGTTTCGCGACGGCGGGTCGAAGAGATCCTTGCATCGTGCGGACTTGATGCTTCTCCGGTTCCGCAGTCGCGCGTAGCTCGCGTCACATCTGCGAACGCGACCGAGACACACGCGCTCCTGGCGCGGTTGTCACCTGATGTCGTCGTCATCAACGGGACGCGGATTCTGGGGGCTGCCACGCTGGCGGCCGTTCCCGCTCGTTTTGTCAACGTGCACACCGGAATCACTCCGATGTACCGGGGGGTGCACGGCGGCTACTGGGCCTTGGCGTCGTCGGATGTGGCCAACTGCGGCGTTACCGTTCATGAGGTCGACAGCGGCCTCGACACCGGAGCCGTCCTACACCAGGCCCGCATCGCGCCGAGCCGGCGGGACAATTTCGTGACGTATCCCTTGCTGCAGTTGGGTGTCGCGCTACCGCTCCTTCTCCAGTACTTGGCGGCGCCCGGCGCCGGCGTGGCGACTGACCCGCACGCGCCGTCGCGCGCATGGTCGCACCCGACGCTATGGGGGTACGTCAAGACCTATGCGCGGACCGGCGTGCGCTGATCGCGAGGAGTCGGCTCCGGCGCCCGCGCAGCCGCCACCGGCCGCGCGGGTTCCACGCGTCTTGCCCACAGCGCAGACCCGATGCAGATGAGCACCGCAGTGACATTCTCGCGTAACCGAAAGGCGGTACCCGCGTTGGCGGCCGTCACCGAGTAGGCCAGGATCAGGGCACCAGCGACATAGATGAGCGGAGCACCCCGCGTCATGATGTCGCCGCGGCTGCGCAGTAGCGCCGCAGCAACCACCACCAACACCATCAGAACGACCAGACCGCCGATCGAGCCCAGCTGCTGGTTGGTGTTCTGTAGCTGCCATGGATATGGACGCAGCAGAAACGCGCTCACCCGTGCCGGGAGGTTCCTCGCGATCGCGAACGGCGTCGAGTAGTCGGCACTCTCGTACTTCAGGTTTGCCGAACCTGTCAGGTTCGCCTGCTGCGAGGCTTGTAGTCGCTCGAGCTGTCCCGGCGCTTCTCGCAGCGCGACGGTGCCCGCCACCACCATGAAGCATATGGCGGTCGCGGCGAGCAGAGTGGCTCGCCGGCCGTGCTGCGTGCGAATGGCGGCATGAAGGATGATGGCGACGGCCGCTCCGGTCAGCAGCCAGCCGACGTACGGCCGGGTCAAGGTCGCGACCGCGCATCCGACGCAGATGACGAACAGCGCCTTCAGCGAGCGATGACGCCACATGAGAAGGAACCCGTACGCGATCACTCCCACTGAGAACGTGATCAGCGGCTCCTTGTGCAGATAGCCCGAGTAGAACACGCCGGTCGGTTCAAACGCGAGACACCACGCGGCGATCCGACCCGCGGCCGGTCCGGCAAGATCGTGGACAACGGCTGCCAGAAGCGCCAGCCCTGCGACCGCCAGCGCGATCTGGGTCAACCTCAGCGTGAGGTCCGAGGCCTCGAACAGACGCTGCTGAAGCGCGAACACCCACTGGTGCAGCGGGGTGATCCCGTGCCCGCTGAGAAGCCCGACGAGCGAGCTGGCTCGGATGTCCTCGGCGGCGGCGAGGAACACGAGCTCGTCGGGACCCCGCAGCGCCCGGCTGTTGGGAAGAAGTGAGATCGCCACCGCGATCAACAACCGGATCGCGACCGCAGCCGTTATCGCTCGGCCTATCTGCAGATCCGGCCGCGTCCGGCGCAGGCTCCTGATGAGGAGCCACAAGCCATAGGTGGTCAGGCAGAGGACAAGAAGAAAGCCCTCGATCTGATAGAGAAGGTGGTCTGAGCGCACGCCGCATCATGTCCGCGGATTCGGGCGCCACATGCTACGCGCAGAGGGGTGCGGGAGTACCGGCCGCCGGACGTGGCGTCTGTCGTAGGGTTCGACCTATCGAAGCCCCCGCCCGAGGAGCGACGCGCCCAGAACGCACTCGCATCGTTCACATCATCGCGCGCATGAACGTCGGTGGGCCGGCGCACTACGTGAGCCTGTTGGGCGGGTTGCTCGATCCGCTTCGTTACGACAGCCTCATCGTCGCCGGCCGCGTTGGACCCGGCGAGGCGTCGGCCGACGGTCTCGCTCTCAGCTACGGGGCGCGCCTGCACACGTTGGACGACCTTGGTCCCGAGCTGCGTTGGAGCGCGGACCTGCGGTCGACGAGGAAGATCGCAGGGATCCTGCGGCGGTTTCGGCCCCACATCGTGCACACGCACACGGCCAAGGCGGGATTCACCGGCCGGCTGGCGGCGAGCATGCTCAGCCCGCGGCCGATCATCGTCCACACGTACCACGGTCATGTGCTCGAGGGCTACTTCGGCCGGCGCAAGAGCGACGTCTACCGGCGTCTGGAGCAGGCGGCCGGGAGGATCAGCGATGCGCTCGTGGGCGTCAGCCAAGCCACCGTCGACGACCTCGTGCGCCTGCGGGTGGCGCCGGCGGCGAAGTTCCACGCGATCTCGCTCGGAGTCGACCTCCAGCCGTTCCTGCGGGTGGACGCGGCCGAGGGCGCCCGCGTCCGCGGCGAGCTCGGGATGACGCAGAACGACATCGTGGTCACGGTGGCCGCTCGGTTGGTGGCGATCAAGCGAATCGACGTGGCGCTGCGGGCCCTGGCGCTGGCCCGATCGCGCGACGCCCGGCTTCGCCTGCTCGTAGTCGGCGACGGGGAGCTTCGGCAAGAGCTCGAGTCGCTCGCGCTGGAGCTCGGCATCTCGGCGGATGTGCATTTCATGGGCTACCGCTACGACGTGCCTGCCATCGCCGCCGCGACCGACATCGCCATGCTCACCTCCGACAGCGAGGCGCTCGGGATGTGGCTCGTCGAGGCGGCCGCCGTCGGCTGTCCGACCCTCGCGACGAACGTGGGAGGGATCCCGGACGTGGCGCGACCGGGGGGCGGCGGCGTCACCGTCCCCGTGGGAGACCCGGCGCGGCTGGCCGAGGAGCTCGTAGCGCTCGCATCTGACCGGGCGCGCCGGGAGGCGATGGGCGCTGAGTCCCGGGCGCATGTCACGCGCGCCTTCTCGGTGACGCGTTTCGTGGACGACATGGATGCGCTCTACAGGGAACTGCTGGAGCGTCGCGCCATGAAGACGAACGCGACCATGTGCGCGGGTACCTAGGGCCGGATCACGAGATGGTCCTCGAGGACCATCGCCTCGAACTTCGTCCGGGTGTAGGTCGTCGCCGCGTCGCGTGGCGTGCAGACGATCGGCTCCTGGACATTGAACGACGTGTTGAGCAGCATCGGGATGCCCGTCAGCTTCCTGAACTCGTCGATCAGGCGCCAGTAGCGCGCGTTGACGTCGCGGGTGACGGTCTGCGGCCGAGCGGAGTGATCCACGTGCACCACCGCCGGGATCTGTCCGCGGTAGTCGTCGAGCACCTGCAGCACGGTGACCATGAAAGGGTCCCTGTGCGCCATTCCGAAGACCTCCTCGCTCGCCTCGGCCAGCATCGACGGCGCCAGCGGGCGAAACCACTCGCGCAGCTTGACCTTGCGATTGAGGATCTCGCGGATGTCCGCGCGCCGCGGGTCCGCGAGGAAGCTGCGGTTGCCGAGCGCGCGCGGCCCGAACTCCATCCGCCCCTGGAACCACCCGACGACGGCACCCTCTGCGATCAACGCCGCCACGCGCGGCAGGAGCTCCTCGTCCGAGAGCGTGACGTACTCGATGCCGAGGTCGTCGAGGACCGCCGCGCACTCCTTCGAGCTGAAGGACGGCCCGTAGTACGCATGGCTCATCGGCGCGCCGCGCGGCGCACCCAGGCGTCCGTGGTGAATCAGCAGCGCGGCCCCCAGCGCACAGCCCGCGTCGTGCGCCGCCGGCTGGATGAACACGCCGGAGTAGGCCGACTCCTTGACGATTCGTCCATTGGCTACGGAGTTCAACGCGACGCCGCCGGCAAGGCAGAGGTTGTCGTGGCCGGTCTCGTCGTGCAGCCGGCCGATCATGTGGAGCACGACCTCCTCCAGAACTCGCTGCGCGCTCGCGGCGATGTCCTGATGACGGGGCGAGATGTCCTCGTCGGGACGGCGCGGCGGCCCCAGCGCCGCGACGACCTCGTCACCGAAGCGATAGTGCTTGGCAAGATGGTGATCGAGCACGCGGATGTTGACGCGGAAGGACCCGTTGCGCGTCTTGGACAGGACCCGCCTGGAGAAGAACTCCTCGTAGACGGGGGATCCGTACGAAGCGAGGCCCATCACCTTCCACTCGTCGCCGGCGAACATGTCGAAGCCGAGGAAGTTCGTGACGGCGGAGTAGAACTGCCCGAGCGAGTGGGGCAGGTTGATGCGCTTCAACTCCCGGATCCCGGTGCCCTGGCCGCTCGCCAGCAACGTCGTCGTCGCCTCGCCGGTGCCGTCCATGGTGAGGATCGCCGACCGCTCGAACGGCGAGAGGTAGAAGCTGCTGGCCGCGTGGCAGAGATGATGATCGAGATAGTGGAAGCGAAAGTCGCTCGGGCCGAACGTGCGGCGCAGCCTGGCGGGGTAGCGGAACATCCCGAGGTAGCTGTCGCTCACCTGCGCGACCCCGCGGTCCACCCGGGCGTTGAACATGTCGCGCGAGATCGCCGCCGACTTCAGCGCCTGGGCGGCCTTGTGGCGCAGCACCCATGGCTTCCAGTACAGGCCGACGTGCGCGACGTCAGCCAGCTCGATGCCCGCCTCCCGCAGGCAGTACGCCACGGCCTGGTCGGGAAAACCGATGTGCTGCTTGACGCGCGAGAACCGCTCCTCCTCGGCGGCGGCCACGATCTCGCCGTCGCGGAGAAGCGCCGCCGCGGCGTTGCCCATCGTCGTCAGTCCCAGGATGTACAAGTCAGTCGCGCACGGTCGTGCCCAGGACCGGGACCAGACTCAGGTTCTTCGTGGCGACCCGCAGGACCAGGGGCAGCCTGATGAGCTGCTCGGCGGATGCCGAAGCGAGCTCGAAGCGCAGCGTCGTGTCAGCGACCCCATGTGCCGCGAGCACGGCAGGCAGACCGGCGCCTGTGATCGACGACGTGTCCTGGACCCTGTGCCGGTCCTCGCCCACGAGCAGCACAGGTGGGGCAAGCCCGTAGTCGCGGTCGGTCCTATTCGTGATCCGCACGTGCACACCGATGCGCGAGCCCGTCGCCGTGCCGGTCGCCGAGGTCACCGGGTGCAACACCGTCGACACGACGTCGACGCGCACTCTGCCTCCTGAGGTCACGAGCCCCGGAGTCGTGGAGGCCGCCGCAGCGGCGCTCGCGGTGGTGGCGAGGGGTGTGGCTTCCTCCGCGACCGTCGCGTCCTCCGTTAACAGCTGCGTGAGCCCGAATCCGACGGCGGCGCCGGCGGCGCCCGTGACGATGATCACCACGAGGATCTGGCCCAGGGCCGTGCGGCAGCGGACCCTCTTCACCGCGCGAGACCAAAGTACGTCGGAGGATACGAGTCGCCGCGGCCGCCCGCGATTCTCAGAGGACGGAGGCCTCGGCTTGGTGGAAGAGGATGATGTCGTTGAGGATCTCATCGATGGTGCGCGTTGATGACCAGCCCAGGAGCTGGCCGATCTTGGCGGTGTCGGGGTAGCGGCGCGGCATGTCTTCAAAGCCGGCGCCGTAGGCGGCTTCGTAGGGGATGATGTGGATCTCCGATTCGGAGCCGGTCAGCTCGATGATGCGGGCGGCGAGGTCGAGGATCGATAGTTCGGCCTGTGAGCCGATGTTGAACACTTCGCCGTAGGCGGGCTCGCCTACGCGCATGAGCGCGATGAGGGCTTGCACGACGTCGTCGATGTGGCAGAAGCATCGTGTTTGGGTGCCGTCGCCGTAGACCGTCAGCGGGCGCCCGGCGAGGGCCTGGCGCACGAGCGTGGGGACGACCATGCCGTAGCGGCCGGTCTGGCGCGGTCCGATCGTGTTGAACAGGCGCGCGACGACGGTGGGGAGCTTGCGCTCCTTCCAGTAGGCGAGGGCGAGGAACTCGTCGATCGCTTTTGAGCAGGCGTAGGACCAGCGGCCCGTCGAGGATGATCCGAGTACGAGGTCGCCGTCCTCGCGGAAGGGCAGGGCTGAGGACTTGCCGTAGACCTCGCTGGTGGACGCAAGAAAGACGGGCTTGTTCTTCTTGCTGGCCTGGGCGAGCACGACCTCCGTGCAGTGCACGTTGGTCTCGATCGTCCGCACCGGACTGTCGATGATCAAGTCGACGCCGACGGCGGCGGCGAGGTGATAGACGACGTCGGCCTCGTCGACGAGCTCGGCGACGATCGCGGGACTGGCGCACGTGTCGATCGTGTAGTCAAACCGCGCGTTGGTCTTGAGGTGACGCACGTTGTCGATCGACCCCGTCGACAGGTCGTCGAGGATATGCACGCGTTCGCCCTCGGCCAGCAGCGCCTCGGCCAGATGCGAACCGATGAACCCAGCCCCACCTGTAATCAAAGACCGCATGCCACAACCTTCCAACCGTGTCCCGCTCATGGCCCGATCCGTTGCCTCGGGCGTTGAGCACGCGCGTGCGCTGTCGCTCGGCGAGACACCATAGCGCCAACACCGAAAACAGGCGCGACTATCCACGCCAATCCTGTGCCAACAGGAACGGCCGAGTCAGCAGGCCCCGGAGGAGTCGCTGCCCCGCGCGATTCTCAGCTGCCCGCGCCCGAACGCGCCGTACTCGTCGCAGGACGCCCGACCGTGACCGAGATCGGCCACGAGCGCCCGCCTACGAGGATACGCCCACGCCGCTGTGTCACGAGCTGCTCCGTGACCGCTCCCTTGGTCTCGAACCGCAGCGTGACGTCCACCGTGTCCCGGCCGTCGATTGCTCCGAGCCGCGTCTTCGGCGCGTCGGCGCGCGGATCCGTCGGAACGCGCTGGCGAGCTGCCAGCAGCGAGGGCCGGGCTGGGACGACCCTCCGCGTGCCGCGGTTCTCGACCTGGACATGCACGCTGACGCGGGCGCGTCGGCGGCGCTGGCCCGGAGGCGTCGCGGCCGGTTGCAGCACAGCGCTGATGATGCGCACGTCAATCTGCTCGAGCGGGTTCGGCGCGGTGCTCTCACGCGCGGACGTCGTCGGACCCGCCCGTGCTCTGCTCGCGCCGGACGCGTCCGTCGTCGCACGACGCTCCCCGACCACATCCGCCGCGTCATCGTCGCTCGTCAGGTTCGTCAGCGCAAATCCGACGATGACTCCCCCGACGATCGACACGACGACCAGCGCGGTCAGCTGGGCCAGACCGTGCAGCAGCCTCCTTCGGCCGAACATAGCGCGAGGAGCATACGCCCTCTGCGAGGGCGCGCGAGCGCATCGGTTGTGATCGCGGCCCGACGGACTAGTAGCCGTGCGACACGTTGCCCGACTCGTTGACACCGGAGGAGCGCTTGACCCACACCGGCATCACGGTCGTGAGCGAGCTCGCGCAATGTCCCTTCGGCTTCGTGAGGGTGATGTCGTTGCCGGTCGCCCAAGCGCCGACCGCATCGAACACGCCTATCCCGTAGCTGCGCGACAAGACGGTGTTGTTCGCGATGGTGACGTCGCTGATCGGGCCACGCTCGTTGTCCTTCTCGCTGAGCATGATCGGCGCGAAGCACGTATCGCCGGCCCCTACGGTGTTGCCGCGAATCTCGATGCGGGCCATGTCGCCGATCGCCGAGACCTGCATCGCCGACACAGCGCCCTCGACGGCGATGCCCGCCAGCGTGTAGCCATGGACCTGGTTGCGGAGCACCTTGATGTCCTGCAGCTTCTGGCCACCGAAGTTGATCTCCAAGTCGATCCCGCCGTAGTGGCAGTCAGACATGGAGTTGTCCTCGATCGAGCCCCCGATCAGCTCCGTGAACGACACGCACTGACGCGCCATCGTCGTGATCGTGTTGCGCAGCACACGGACGTTCCTGGAGGCGACGCCGCCGGTGGCGTTGCCGCGCCGCGACTCCGAGCGAACGGTCGTCACCGCATCGCCGAAGACGTTGCGGAACGTCGAGTCCTGCACGGTGACGCCGTCGCCGCCCTTGATCTCGACGCCGTGGTCAAGCTGATTTCCGGCGAGTTTCGCGCGACTTGTCGGATAGAAGTTCCCGACGATGGTCATATTCTGAAGCGTGACGTTGCGCCCAGACTTCAGACGCCATTGCGGCTTCGGGTCGGGGCTGTCGTAGCTTGGCGCGACTGTGCTGCGGAATGTCGAGCCGTTGCCGTCGATGACGAGGTCCGAGCGATCGGCGACGAGGATGCTGGCGTTCTGGGTGTATATCTTTCCTCGCGGGAACCGAACGGTCGAGCCGTCAGGGCAGCTG
>DASZDB010000313.1:0-2985 GCA_035942495.1 Solirubrobacteraceae bacterium | reverse complement strand
GTTCGCCCGCCAGGTCGGGCTGCCGGGGCGCATCCTGCACGGCCTCTACACGATGGCGCAGGTCGCGCGGGCACTCACCGACGCCGGCGGCGGCCCGGCCTCGCTCAAGCGTCTGAGCGTGCAGTTTCGCGGGATGGGCGTGCCCGAGACCGAGCTCGTCGTCACCGGCACGGTGCGCGAGGTGCGCGACGACGGCGTCGCGGTCGTCGAGACCAGCTGCGAGCAGGACGGCAAGCGGATCATCCGCAACGCCGAAGCCGAGCTACGGCTCGAGCCGTAGCGCCCAGTTGTCGTCCGGCCGTCGGCGGCGCGGGCTGTCGCGCGGCGACCCGTGGAATCGCGGCGTCATGGCACCTTCGGGGCGGTAGGAGCCCCAAATTCGCCACGACCGCCGACGGCGGCTCGCCGATTGACACCACGACGAGCCCGGCCCGGACCTCGCTCCTACAATCTCAAGCCGTGCTCACGCCCCGACAAGAGCTGATCCTGCGCAAGGTCGTGCTCGCCTACCAGGCGACCGTCCAGCCCGTGGCATCGCGCACCCTGGCGGCGGACCCCGACCTGCAGGCCGGCCCGTCGACCGTGCGCCACGAGCTGGCGATGCTCGAGGAGCACGGCCTGCTCGCCCATCCGCACACGTCGGCGGGCCGTGTCCCGACCGACATGGGCTTTCGCTACTTCGTCGACCGCCTGCTGCCCGCCAAGCGCGAGCGGGTGGCGCTCGAGCTCGAGCTGACCCGGCGCGAGGTCGACGAGGCGATGCGGGCCACGACGGAGACGCTCTCGCAGATCACGAACCTCCTCGCCATCGTCTCGGCGCCGCCGCTGGACACCGCGACGATCCGCCACATCGAGGTGCTGCTCCTGCAGCCGCAGATCGTGATGGTCGTGATCATCACCTCGACCGGCGGCGTCTCCAAGCGCGTGCTGACGTTCCCGACCAGCGTCGACAGCGGCCTCGTCGCGTGGGCCGCCGAGTTTCTCAACGACCAGCTCGTCGGCATCGGCCTCGGCGCGCGCAAGCTGCACGCGCGCCTCGCGGAGCCGGGGCTGTCACCGAGCGAGCGGCGCTTCCTGGACTGGCTCATGCCGGCGTTCACCGACCTCGCGGCGACCGCTGAGGACACGCTGTACGTCGACGGCGCCGCGCGCCTGCTGCACGAGCACCGCTTTCACGACCTCTCGCAGATCAACGCCCTCATGGGGATGCTCGAGGGCCGCGTCGCGCTGCTGGAGATGCTGCGCACGGCGCTCGGCGACCGCAGCGACGTCGTGGTGCGGATCGGCGCCGAGAACGAGGCGCCCGGCCTGCGCTCGCTGGCGATGGTCGCCGCCGGCTACGGCCTGCCGCTGCGGCCGCTGGGCACGGTGTCCCTGATCGGGCCCGTCGCGATGGACTACGCGACCACGATCGGCGTGGTGCGCGAGGCCGCGTCGCAACTCTCCCGCTTCGTCGAAGACGTCTACGACGCGTGACCAAGCGCGACTGCTACGAGGTGCTCGGCGTCGGCCGCGACGCCGGCGAGGCCGAACTCAAGCGGGCGTTTCGCAAGCTTGCGCGCGAGCTGCATCCCGACGTCAACAACCACGACCCGCAGGCCGAGGACAAGTTCAAGGAGTGCGCCGAGGCGTACGAGATCCTCTCCGACCCCGAGCGCCGGCAGGTCTATGACCGCTACGGCCACGAGGGCCTCAGGCGCGGCGGGCAGGCGCCCAACTACGAGGGCTTCGGCTCGATCTCGGACCTCTTCGAGACGTTCTTCGGCGGCGGCGCGTTCGGCGGCGGCATGGGCGGCCCGCGGGGCGGCGGCGACGTGCAGGCGACGGTCGAGATCACGCTCGAGCAGGCGGCCGCGGGGGCGCCGGTCGACGTGCGCTACGAGGTCGTCGACCGCTGCGAGCGCTGCCACGGCAACGGCGCCGAGCCGGGCACGCCGATCAAGACCTGCCACCGCTGCCACGGCAACGGCGTCCTGCAGGCCGTCAGCCGCACGCCGTTCGGGCAGATCGCGCGGACCGTCTCCTGCGACGTGTGCGGGGGCGACGGCAAGGTCGCCGAGAAGCGCTGCACACGGTGTGAGGGGCGGGGCCGCGAGGTGCTGACGCACGCTGTCAGCGTCGACATCCCCGCCGGCATCGCGGAGGGCCAGCGCATCCGGCTGAGCGGGCGCGGCCACGCGGGCGACCCCGGCGGGTCGCAGGGCGACCTCTACGTCCACGTCACGGTCGCCCCGCACGAGCGCTTCATCCGCGACGGCAACGACCTTGTCACGGTGCTCGACGTGCCCGCGCCGATGGCGGCGCTCGGCACGAAGCTCGAGGTGCCGACGCTCGACGGCGTCGAGGACATCCACATCCGCCCCGGCACGCAGCCCGGCGAGACCTACGAGCTGCGCGGACAGGGCATGCCGCATCTGCGTCGCCCCGGCCGGCGCGGCGACCTGCGGGTCATCGCCAACGTGATCATCCCACGCCAGCTGACCGACGAGCAGAAGATGCTGATGGAGCGCCTGGCCGAGACGATGACGGACAACAACACGAAGTCCGAGGAGTCGATCTTCGCCAAGCTCAAGCGCGTCGTCGGCCTGCAGGGGTGATCCGCCTCGCGGTCCGCGTCGCCCGCGCCGACGCGGAGATCGCGCTCGCCGAGCTGCTGGCGCTGGCGCCGGCCGGGGTCGAGGAGGTCGATCACGGCGACACGATCGAGTACGCCGTGTACGGTGCGGAGGGCGAGCTGCCGACGCTGCCCGACGTGCGCGCGGCCGCCGGCGCGGCGCTGGTCGAGGTGACGGCGACGCAGGTCGCCGACGACTGGGCGTCGCGCTGGCGCGACTTCCACGTCCCGGTCACGATCGGCGCCCGGCTGCACGTGCGCCCGCCGTGGATCGATCCGCCGCAGGACCGCACGTTGCTGGACATCGTCATCGACCCCAACCAGGCGTTCGGCACGGGCGCGCACGCCACGACGCGGCTGTGCCTCGAGGC
>DASZDB010000312.1:0-3502 GCA_035942495.1 Solirubrobacteraceae bacterium | reverse complement strand
GCGTTCGTGTCAGCTCGACGTCCAGGGGACTCGGGCTGCACGCGCAGGTCAGCCGCGCCTGCACCTTGTCAGGCTCGGCGACCGCCGGCTCCCCGAGCTGCAACGGGCCGACCACGGCCGTGAGGCTGTTCATGCCAGTTCGACCAGGGGCCACCGTCACGCGCGCCAGGCTCGACTTGACCGGAGCCGTGGCGAACGTCGCGCCGGCGAAGAGGTTGCCGCGCTGAGCGGGCAGCGGCTGGCCACGACCCTGCACGAGCCCCGCGAGCGTGGCGGCGAGCGCGACGACCACCAGCCCGGCGAGCGCCTCCACGCGCAGCAGCCGCCCCGCGACTGGCGAGCCCGGTCCCCCGGCGGCCCGCCGCAGCACGAGCAAGGCCGCTGCGCCGAGGCCGATGAGCACCAGCCACAGCCCCGCTTTGGCAAGCACGACACGGCCGTAGTCCGACCAGCGCAGGAAGTACTGCGCGTCGACCTCGCGCAGCGCCGCCAGCGTCCCCGTCACGACGACGACGAGCGCCGCGACCGCCACGATCGGGGCGAATGCGCGCAGGCCCTCGCCGCCCATGCTGCGGCGGCCCGACGCGGGCGTGAGCGCGATCACGAGCCCCAGGGCCAGCAGACCGCCCACCCAGACGCCTGCGCCCAGCACGTGGGCGACTTGGCCGAGCGCGGCCAGCGTCCGGCCGTCCTGGAGCGAAGCGACGTGCCCGTCGATCGCCTGCGTGATGAGAACGAGCGCGCCCGCGACGGCGAGAACCGGCCCGCGCCAACGCCGCCGCAGGATGGCGATGGCGACGACCGCCGCGACGACCACGGCGAGGCGCACGATCGCTGCGACGCCCGAGATCGAGCCCGTGAGCAGCGCGAAGTTGAAGCCGTCGCCCGCGCCGGCTGCCGCCGCTGCGAGGAGCATCTCGGCGGCCGCGATCGCGGAGACCGCGAGCAGCCAGCGATGCGTGCGCCGCTCGCGCTCGACCAGGGCGCCCCCGGCGTCCTCGTCCAGCCGCCGGCGGGTCCGGGCGACGAGCAGCGCGCCGCCGAGCAGCATCGCGGCGCTGAGCAGGCTCAGCCAGCGCATCGCGACGAGCAGGAGGCTCTCGTTGTCGGCGCGCTCGCCCCCGCGGCCGCCGGGATCGCTGCCGCTCAGCGATGCTGCGCCCGGGGGCGGCTGTCCTCCGGGCAGCGCCACGCCGAACCGGAAGTCCCCGGCCACCGAGTGGCCGTCGTCGCCGAGGACCACCCAGCTCGCGCGGTAGACCCCGGGGCGGAGCTTGCCCTGGATGCCGGCGGCCATTCCCGGAGCGCCGTCCACGTTGACCAACGGGCCGAGCGGCACGAGGCGGCCGGCGGGGTCGCGCAGCCTGAGCGACGAGCCCTCGAGCTCGATGCGCTCGGAGAACGCCAGCTGGAGGCGGCTGGGCGCGCTGCCCTCGATCTCCCCGGGACCCGGCGACGTGGTCAGCAGCGAGGGGTGCGCCGACGCCACGGACGGGAGCCCGAGGCATGCCAGCACCGACAGTACGGCCGCGGCGTGAGCCCGCGGCCGCATGATCGCTGCGAAGCGCAACGAACTCGGGTGGCGCCGGAGCGCCACCCGAGTCCTCGTCCTGCTACGGAGCGGCAACAGCCGCTCCGTATGTCAACAGGGCCCTCACCGTCGAGCGCGCGACTTCTTGCTCGACGACTTCTTCTTGGCGTGCGCCTTCTGGCAGCTCTTCTTGCTGCCTCGGTGGCTGGCCTTGATGTGCTTCTTCGTGCACGCATTCTTGGCCTTCGCCTTGGCCGTCCTGACCTCTGTGCCCGGCTTGTATTCCTCCTTGCAGATGCCGGGCGGGCAGATCCAGAGCATCGAGTGCGGCTTGTAGAAGCCCGCATCCGGTGAGTTGGGCCAGTTGCGCCGGTTGAAGTCGACACCGATCGCACCCGTCTTCTCGTCCCGGAACTTCTTGTCGAACGAGAGCTTCTGGGTCTTGGGGTCGATGTTGACGACGTACATCCGGTGGTTTCCGTCGACGCCCAGGCGGGCGACGAAGTAGTCCGAGAACACCATCCGTGTCGGATTGCCGTCGGCAGCCAGCGTGTTGTTGTCCAGCGCCGCCCAGTGCGGGCCGCCGGTGGTCCGGTCGTCCACGGCGAGGCTCGAGTTGAACGTCGGGCAGTCCGCCACCGTCTCGCCCTCGGCGAGGCGCCGGAAGATGTCCATCCCGGTCTCGCGGTTGCCGTGGTCGATCGCGCCGTCACCGTTGAGATCGATGCCGTTGGTGAGGTTGCAGTCGACCTTGCCATCCTCGGCGCTCTTCATGAGCGCCTCGATGTTGATGTTGTAGATCATCTTGTGCGCGCCCTGGTCGTAGAAGTTCGTCGACAGGGGCACGCGGCCTTGGATGGAGCGGTAGAACCACTTGTTGTTCTTCGTCACCTGGTGCCACGCGCCACCGGCGCAGCCACCCGGCTCCTCCACCTGCGAGCCGTCGATGCCGAGGGCGTCGCGCTGGTCGGTGAAGATCTCCGACAGCCCGTCGTCCCACACCTGGACCCACTGGTCCGATGCGTTGCCCTTCAGCTTCGTGATGTCCGGCGTGAACAGAATGCCGCCACCGCACATCGAGCCCGCGAATGCGCCCTTCGCATTTCCGTACGTCTTCGCGTTCTCCATGATGCCGATGTTCTCGTGGCCCGTGTTGGTGAACTCACGAGGGTTCTCCGGCATGTGGGCAACCGACGTCAGGACCGGCTTGAGCGGGTTGCTGATGTCCCAGCTGCGCACCGTCGGGCGGAACGCGTTCTTGTCGGCCGGCTTGAGCGGATCGGTCGTCAGCTCGCGCGGCTCCGCGTAGTCGGAGGTGATCATCGTCTTGAGGTCGATCCGCGCCTGGATGCCGTGCGGGTTGGCGCAGGTGCCCAACGGGCGCGCCTCACGCAGGCTGCAGGGCTCGGGCACACCACCGGCGTTGCCCGACGAGATGCCGCCGATCTTGCCGGCAGGTGTCTCCGACGCCATCACGAGACCCTTGGTCGGATGGGGCTTGAAGGCCACCAGCGAACCGGGCGATCCAGCGAAGTTGAAGTTCGGACCGCCCATGTAGGTGCCGATGAACGTGCCGTCGCCGGTGTTGTCGTACGCGTCGGGGACGCTGCCCAGCGGCGTCTCCTGCGGAAGGACCTGGTTCTTCAGCGACATGTTGGGGATGTCCTTGACGTCCATCACCCAGGTCCAGTCGTTGAACAGGCCGCCCGCGACGACCGGATCGCCATCGGCCCACTCGTACTGCATGTGGTGCGGCTCGCCCTCGGCGCCGCCCGGGAGCGGCATCTGGACGAAGTTCACGACGCGGCCGTAATCCGGGTTCTGCGAGCCGTCGACGTTGAGCCTGCGGCCATCCACGACCTGGAATCCGTCGAGGCCGGGACCGAACTGGATGTTGCCGAACTGGGCGAGGCCCTCGGGGTTGATCGTGCCGTTCGTGAGGAACGTGCCCAGATCGTGACCGGAGACGTC
>DASZDB010000311.1:0-4508 GCA_035942495.1 Solirubrobacteraceae bacterium | reverse complement strand
ACGTCGTCGCCGAACTCCTCCTTGAAGCGCCGGCCGTTGCCCATGAGCGTGCCGCCGGTGCCGAGGCCCGCAACGAAGACCGCGATGTCGTCGAGCTCCTCGAGGATCTCCGGCGCCGTGCCGTTGTAGTGCGCGAGTGGGTTGGCCTCGTTGCCGTACTGGTAGGGCATGTAGTACGTCTCGGTGTCCTGCGCAATCTCGTTGGCCATCGCCACGGCGCCGTTGGACCCCTGGTCGCCGGGGCTGTAGACGATCTGCGCGCCGTACATCTCCAGCAGCTGGGTGCGCTCCGGTGTCACGTTGTCGGGCATGACGACCTTCAGCGGATAGCCCTTGCGCCGGCAGATCATCGCGAGGCTGATGCCGGTGTTGCCCGAGGTCGGCTCAAGGATCGTGTGGCCGGGCCGGATGAGCCCGTTCTCCTCGGCGTGCTCGATGAGCGAGCGCGCGACGCGGTCCTTCAACGACCCCGTCGGGTTCATCGACTCCATCTTCGCCCAGATGCGCACGCCCGGCTTCGGGCTCAGGCGCTTGAGCTCGACGAGCGGCGTGTTGCCGATCGCCTGAACGATGTCCCCGTAGCGACCGCCGCAGGGACGGTTCTGGAGCGGCGGGAGGCCCATGTATCCAATGAGTGTAGTCAGGGGCGCTAGTGGGGCAGAAGCCGCAACCGCGCCATGTTTGCGGGGATACCCGAGTGCGGCGGCCCCTTATCGCGGCTGAGCCGCAGGTCGCTTCGCTAAGTTCCTCGGCCCCGCGATCCGATACACGCGGGCGTCGGCATGGTCTTTCCCACGGTTCAGTTCGCAGTCTTCTTTCCGATCGTGCTCGCGTTGTCGTGGGCGCTCATGCGACGCCAGGGGATCTGGAAGCCGTTCATGCTCGCCATGAGCTTCCTGTTCTACGCGGCGGCCGACCCCAAGTTCTGCATCATGCTCGCGGGGATGATCCTGGGCAACCAGGCAGCCGCCCAGCTCATCTTCCGCTCCGAGGACGCCCGCCGGCGCAAGCTCATCGTCATCGTCGCGGTCGCCGCCGACCTGCTGACGCTCGGCGTCTTCAAGTACTACGGCTTCTTCGCGACGGAGATCAACGCGCTGATGGAGAAGGCCGGCCTCGGGCTGCCGGTGCCGCTCGCGGCGATCGCGCTGCCGGTCGGCATCAGCTTCATCACCTTCCAGGCGATCTCCTACGTCGTCGACACGTACCGCCGGCTGATCGAACCGGCCACGACGATGGACGTCGGTCTGTACCTGAGCTTCTTTCCGCACCTCGTCGCGGGACCGATCGTGCGCGCGCGCGAGTTCATCCCGCAGCTGCAGTCCCCGCGCGACCCGAAGAAGGTCGCCGTCGGCGCGGGCGTCGCGCTGATCCTGCTCGGCCTGGTGAAGAAGGTGGCGATCGCCGACTATCTCGCGCGCGAGATCGTCGACCCGGTCTTCGGCGTTCCCCAGGCCTATTCGGCGCCCGACGCGATCCTCGCCACGTACGCCTATGCGGTGCAGATCTTCTGCGACTTCTCGGGCTACACGGACATCGCGATCGGCCTCGCGCTGTTGATGGGCTTCGTGTTCCCGCAGAACTTCGACCGCCCGTACCGCGCGGCGTCCTTCGGCGAGTTCTGGCGGCGTTGGCACATGACGCTCTCGCGCTTCCTGCGCGACTTTCTCTACATCCCGCTGGGCGGCAACCGCAAGGGCAAGCTCAAGACGGTGCGCAACCTCATGATCACGATGCTGCTCGGCGGACTGTGGCACGGCGCGGCCTGGGGGTTCGTGCTGTGGGGCGCGATCCACGGGATCGCGCTGGTGATCGAGCACCAGTTCCGGGGGAAGGTCCGCCTGCCCAAGCCCGTCGCCTGGTTTCTCGTGTTCAACATCGTGTGCCTGGCGTGGATCCCGTTCCGCGCGCCCGACCTGACGCTGGCCGGGTCGTTCATCTCGCGCTTCGCCGACTGGGGGCCCACGACGGTGTGGACCGCGCCGGTCGTGATCCTCACGTTCCTCGTCATCGGCCTGCAGCTGTTGCCGGCGCGCCCGCTCGACGCCCTGCGGGTGCGCTTCGAGGAGCTTCACCCCGTGGCGCTCGGGGCAAGCATGGCGTGCGTCATCCTGCTCGTGGCTGCGACCGTGTCCAGCCAGGGCGTGCCACCGTTCATCTACTTCTCGTTCTAGAGAGACCGCCACCACATTGCCAGAGCCGCGATCAGATCCCCGCCAGCGCAACCGCTTCATCCTCGACCGTGAGGGCGGGACGGGCCGCACCATGCGCGCGCGCGACGCGCTCATCTGCGTCTTCGTGGCGGTCGTCCTGCTGCTGGTGCTCGAGGGCACGTCGATCCGCAATTCCGGGGAGAAGATGGACTCCGGGATCCAGCGTACGGTCGTGCTCGCCGTGGGGCACCCCGCCGGCTGGATCGCCGATCAGCTGCCGCTCGCCGCCGCGGCCGACAAGCTCACCGCTGCGCTGTCGCCGGACGACGACGACCTGAGCGGCGGGCCGGGCGGCTTCAACTCGGCACCCGTCGGCGGCGGGCCGGTGCAGGTCGCGGGCGAGGGCGCGGCCGCGGCGCCCATCACGACGGACTCCTTCGATCCGGCCGATCTCGGCGTCAAGCCCAAGCAGCTGCCGTCGCTGAAGAACCTGCTCGTGACGGGCGACTCGCTCGCCCAGCCGCTCGACGTCCAGCTCGCGCGCGACCTCGCCGGCGACGGCGTCGTGACGACGCGCGACGTGCACCTTGGCACCGGCATCTCCAAGAGCGACCTCGTCGACTGGGGGCTGCTGTCCGCCAAGCAGGTCGAGGACAAGAAGCCCGACGCCGTGGTCATGTTCATGGGCGCCAACGAGGGCTTCCCGTTCCCGGTGGCCGGCGGCGGCAGGGAGACGTGCTGCGGCCCGGAGTGGGCCGTCACGTACGCGCGGCGCGCGCGCAGCATGATGGACACGTACCGCCGCGACGGCGACGCCCGCCTGTACTGGCTGCAGCTGCCGATGCCCCGCGACCCCGCCCGTCAGGAGGTCGCGCGCGCGGTCAACGCGGCGATCGACGTCGCCGCGCAGCCCTATCGCTCACAGGTCCGCGTGCTCGACATGACCGATGTCTTCACGCCCGGCGGGCGCTACCGCGCGGCCATGACCGTCAACGGCCGCGAGACGCTCGTGCGCGAGCCCGACGGCATCCATCTCAACGAGGCCGGCGCGCGCGTGGCGCTGGACATCGTGCTCGCGCGGTTGCGGGCGGACTTCGCGAAGCTGGGATAGCGCCGCGCGCGCGTCCGGTGCCCGCACCGCGGCGCGCCCGCGTCAGCCCGACCCGAACGACGTCGAAACCACCTCGTAGCGCTCGACCGTCGGCGCGGAAGCTGCCTCGGCCGCCTGCGCCGCGCGCTCGCGCTCCGGCGCGACGGCGTCGTCGCTCGCCTGCAGGGCTGACTCCGAGTCCCAGTACGTCACCGCGATGGCGACCCCGTTCGTCCGGTCTCCGAGCAGGATGTAGCCCTTGTAGCCGTCGAGGCCCTCGAGGACCGGAATCGTGTGCGCCTCGAACTGGCTCACCATCTCGTCGAGCCGGTCGGCCGATGCCTCGAGTCGCGTCACTCTCGCGTGCACTGCCACGCTCCCTTCTGTTCGGACCCGCCGACGCTATCCGCGCCGCCCGCGGCGGTCAAGGCGCGATCATCCACTCGACGGCGCGCTGCGCAAGCTCGCGCGGCACGGTGTGGCCGCCGTCGAACTCCTCGTAGACGAGGTCAAGGCCGCCGGCGCGCAGGACCGGCACGAGGCGCCGGCTGCAGCGGTCGATCGGCAGGACGGCGTCGCGGGTTCCGTGCGTCACGAACACCCGCGGCTGCCCGACCTGCGTCTGCGGTGCGGCGAAGCCCGGCGAGAACGCGACCAGGTGGGTGAAGAGGTCGCCGTTGGCGATGCCGAGCGACAGGGCGTACGAGGCGCCGTCGGAGAATCCGACGAGCGCGATGTGCGTGGCGTCGATCGGGCAGCGCTCGAACACGTGGTCGAGCGCGCGGTCGATGAACTGGACGTCCGGGCCGTAGCCACCGCGCAGGAAGTCCCACGACGAGGCGCGCGAATCTGGCACGAGCAGGATGAGCCCGTGGGCCTCGGTGAGGTCGGCGAGCAGCATGAGCGCGGCGGAGGCCGATGAGCCGGCGCCGTGCAGCAGGACGACGAGCGGCGCGGGCCGGGTGGTGGCGGCGACCGGCACGTGCAGCAGCCCGTCGCGGCCCTCGGTGAGCCCGAGCGGCGTACATCCGGCCGGCAGCGCGCACGAGGTCACCGCCTCGGCCGGTCGCGCCCGCAGGCGCGAGCTCCTGCTGCCGGGATGGCCGGGCGGCGGGTCCATGGGCGCAACCGGGCGGCGACGCACGCAGCGCCGATACCCGGGCCGGCCGCTCCCGACGCTGCTGGCGGCGCGTGCTCAGGGGCAACGTCCGGGTCTGACCCCGATGAAAGCCGTCGGCCGCTCCAGCAGCCTACGGCCATGCCCT
>DASZDB010000310.1:0-11407 GCA_035942495.1 Solirubrobacteraceae bacterium | reverse complement strand
CAGCGCGCGGACCGCGCTGCGCAGCTGGCCCATCACGGCCGCCGCTTCGAGGCCGCGGCCGACGACGTCGCCGACGACGAATCCCGCCGTGCGCTCGTCCTCGAGCCAGAAGGCGTCATGCCAGTCGCCGCCGACCTCATGGCGGGCCTGCCCCGCGCGGTAGAACACCTCGACGCAGAGGTCCGCCGACAGCGGCGGCTCGCCGGAGAGCAGGCTGCGCTGCAGCAGCTCGGCGGTCTCCTGCTCGCGACGGCGCGCGCGCAGCAGCTCGCGCTCGTAGGCGCGGCGGTCGGTCGCGTCGAAGATCGTGGTGCGGATGATCCGGGGACGGCCCGCCTCGTCCTGCGCCTGGACGGAGTTGATCAGCGCCGGCAGCCGCGTGCCGTCGGCGCGGACGATGTCCAGGGCGATCTCGCGCACGGCGCCCTGCATCTGCAGCAGCGGGACGTAGTGCGTCTCGTGGTAGATCCGCGCCGCGGGCGCCAGCAGGTCACGAAAGCGCATGCCCAGCAGCGTGGAGCGCTCATATCCGGTCCACTGCGCGAACGTGCGGTTGACGCGCAGGATCCTGCCGTCGACCCCGCAGGCGAGATAGCCGCACGGGGCGTCCTCGAAGAGCTCCTCCGCGGACTGCTCGAGCACGTTCATGTCCTGGGGCACGTGCGACCGCGGCGCGCGGCTACGCGTCGACGAACGCCCTGATCGCGGCGATCGTCTCCTGCGGCGCGCTGAGGTTGGGGCAGTGGCCGGTCGCCTCGAGCTGCACGTAGCGGCTGGCGGGCAGGCAGCTCGCGACGTACAGACCGACGGCCTCCGGCGCGATTGGGTCGTCGGAGCACTGCAGGACGAGCGTCGGCGTGCGCACGGCGGCGAGATCGTCGCGGTTGTCGGACATGAACGTCACGCGGGCGAACTGCTTGGCGATCTCGGGGTCGCTGCGACAGAAGCTGTTCGTCAGCTCCTCGCCGAGCTCGGGGCGGTCCGCGTTGCCCATGATCACCGGCGCCATCGTGCTCGACCAGCCGAGGAAGTTCGAATCCATCGAGTCCAGCAGGCCGGCGATGTCCTCCTCGCTGAACCCGCCGACGTACTCGCCGTCGTCGATGTAGCGCGGCGAGGGCCCGATCAGGACGAGCGAGGCGAAGCGATCGGGCTCGGTGGTGGCGGCGAGGACGCCGATCATCGCGCTGACGGAGTGGCCGACGAACACGATCTCGCGCAGGTCGAGCTCGCGGCTGATCTCCAGGACGTCGTCGGCGTATCCGCGCAGCGACGCGTAGCGCCACCGGTCAAACGCGGCCGCGTCCGAGCCGCCGGCGCCCACGTGGTCGAAGAGCACGATCCGGAAGTCCTCCTCGAACGCGGGCCAGACGTAACGCCACATGTTCTGGTCGCAGCCGAAGCCGTGGGCGAACATCATCGGTCGGCCACCCGCCGGGCCGTGCACGTTGACGTTGTTGCGCGCGAGCACGGTCACGCGCTTGGCTCCGCCTCCTGCGGCACGTCGAACGGCAGCGCGTCGGTCATGCCGGTGAGGGCGATGACCTGGCGCACGGCGGGCTGCACGATCGGCTCGATGACCAGCGCCCAGCCGTGGGCGTCGACGTCTCTGAGGATGGCATCGAGCACCCGGATACCCGATGAGGACATGAACGACAGCCCGCGCAGGTCCAGGCGCACGGCCCCCGCGGCGAGGTACTCGCGCAGCGCGGCCTCGAGCTCGGGCGCCGTCGCGAGGTCGAGTTCGCCGGCCACCGCCATGACGACGCCCCGGCGGGGGCGCGCGGCCGGGCTGACGACGATCTCGAAGTCCGGCGGAACGAAGGCCGACATGCAGCGCACAATACGACGCAGCTACGCACGCGTCAGCGCAGACGGTTCAGCGAAAGGCGGGTCGCACGCCGCGCAGGACGCACGTGCCGCCGGCCACCGCGGGGTCTCCCTGGCAGTCCGTGCCGCTCGCCTCGTCGATCAGAAGCCAGTTCACGCCACGGTCGCGGTCGTGGCTGAGGATCGCCTTGTCGGCGTCGGCGCCCTCCGTCGTGCGGGTGCTGATCCGGTAGCGCTGCAGTTCGGGCTGACGGATGCAGCCGCCGGTGTCGGCGTAGCAGGCCTCGCTGAAGTACACGCGCCCGCTCTCGAAGGACGGCCACCCGAGCGCGCGGCCCGTCAGCCCCCCGCCGCGCTGGTAGGCGATGCGGGCGTGGCCGCCGCCCAGGGTGTCGAGCCGGATCTCGGTGTCGAGGCCCTCGGAGCGGCCGGCGTACGCCCAGCCGAACGCCAGGCGGCGGCCGTAGAGGTCCAGCGCGTACGGGCGGCTGACGCGCTCGTCGGTGCAGCTCACGCGCCGGCCGGTGCGCGTGCAGACCTTGCGCGCGCCGCCGGGCAGGCGCTCGCTGCGCCCGCCGGCGAGCGGACGCGCGTAGATGTAGGGCAGCGTGGGCTTGCTGTCGTAGGAGCGCACGAAGCCCACCTTGTCTCGCCAGACGGTCGGCCACGTCTCGTCGGCGTTCGCCGTGCTGACGCCGCTCAGCCGGCGCTCGGCGCCCGTGGCGATCTCGAGCAGGTACGCGTCGCAGCCGCGGCCCTCGTCGGGATCCGCCGGGAGGTAGGAGCCCGCGCTGCCGACCTCGACACGGCAGCGAGAGTACGTCACGACGAGGCCGTCGGGGCCGGGGCCGAGATCAACGTCGAACGACGTCGCGCGACCGGCGATCGGCGGCGTCGTGACGACGCCCTGCGGGTCGCGCAGCGTCAGGTGAAAGAGGCCGTCGCCGCCCCGCGCGCTCCAGGCCAGCCAGCCCGCGTGCGCGGCGATCGGCGACGGGCGGTCCAGCCGGACGACGTCCTGCGCCGCGGCGGGCACCGCGAGTGCCAGCAGGGCCATGAGCGAGATCGCGAGGGTGCGCATGCCCTGAGAACGCTGCGCCGCGGCGAAGGTTGCGTGCGGTCGCGCTTGGGCATCCCGGCTGGGTCCGTCGGTCCCGAACGCGCTGGTATTCGGCGACGAGTGCGCCGGCAGGGTCCGGGACGGCGGTGCGGGTCGGGATGGGCCGGAAGCCGACGGGCGAGATCCCGCGCCGGCGGCCGGCGGGCTACGCGGCGGTGCCCTGCAGGCCGGTCAGCGCCTGGAGGACCTCGTCGTCGTGCGTCTTCGGTGAGGCCTTCGGGATGACGTGGCGGATGCAGCCGTCGCCGTCGAGGATGAACGTCGCCCGCTGCGCGCCCATGTAGGTCTTGCCGTACATCGACTTCTGCACCCATACGCCGTAGAGGTCGCAGACGGCGTGCTCGGCGTCGGCCAGCAACGTGAAGTTCAGGTCCTTCTTGTCGTGGAACCTCTTGACCTTCGCGACCGGGTCCGGCGAGACGCCGATGACCTTCACGCCCGCGGCGGAGTAGTCCGCCTCCCGATCGCGGATCGAGCACGCCTGCGTCGTACAGCCCGGGGTGGCGGCCTTGGGATAGAAGTACAGGACGATCGTTCGGCCGCGAAGCGCCGACAGGCGCACCGGCTCGCCGTCCTGGTCGGGCAGCTCGAAATCCGGTGCGGGTGCGCCTGGGCCGATCACGCGACGCATGATCGCAGTTGCGTAGCATCGATCGAGGTAAGCCCGGCGCGTCGGCGCAATCGAAGATAGGTAAGAAGAGAGCATGCACAGCCAAGATGATCTGAAGGACAGGCGCTGGATGAAGGTCCGCGAGTGGCCGCAGACGCCGGGCTTCGACGCGGCCGTGCGAGCGGTCACCGAGGCCGTGCTGAACTGCTACACCCGAGAGGGCGGCGAGTGGCGCCCGCTGCCCGCTTCCACGTTGCCCCAGCTTGCGTCCGAGGGCGACGAGTACATCGCCGTGTTTCCCTTCCCGGAGGATCGCACCGCGGTGCTCGCGGGAATCCGCCATCTCTCGCCGACGCACCGCCACCGCTTCCGTGTCCCCGCGCAGATCGCAATGGCCGGCGGCGAGCCGTGGGCGATCTCGCTCGAGACCCTCATGTCGATGCTCGCCGACGAGATGGGGGAGACGCACGCCGGCCCGGAGATGACCTCGCGGGACAAGCGCGGACCCGACCCGACGTTGCTGCTCTCACGCATCCGCCAGAGCGTCACCGCGATCGCCACCGCGCTCGACGAGCGTGCCGAGCAGGTCGACGAGCTCTGGAACGCCGAGCCGCTGCGCTTCATCGACGCCGAGCAGGCGGGGCTCATCGGGCACATGGCCCATCCCACGGCGCTGAGCCGCTGGGGCATGCAGCCCAGCGACCTCACCGCCTATGCCCCGGAGCGCCAGGCGCGCTTCGCGCTGCAGTGGTTGGCTGTCGATCCGTCGCTGGTGGAGCAGGACAGCGCCACGGGAACGCCGGCGGCCGAGCTCACCGAGCGGCTGCTGCGCGACGACGCGGCCGTCGACCAGGCTGCGCTGGACGCGGTCCTGGCTGACCTCGGGGAGCGCGTGCTGCTGCCTGTGCACCCGTGGGAGTTCGCGCACCTGCGCGACCGCGCTCCGGTCGCCGCGCTGCTCGAGGAGGGGCTCATCGTCGACCTGGGCGAGCTCGGCAGCCCGGTCTCGCCGACGACCTCGATGCGCACGGTCTACAACGGCGACTGGCCGTGGCAGCTGACCTTCAACCTGCATGCGCACATGACCGACGAGATGCGCTTGACGCCGATCGCCGAGCTCGAGGGCGCGGTCGCTGCCGCGCGCGAGTTCGACGCGCAGGCCGATGCCGCGCGCGAGGCCGCGCCGCACCTCGAGCTGCTGCAGGACCCGGCCTACCTCGCGCTCTCACGCGAGGGCGCGCCGATCGCCGGCCTGTCCGTGCAGCTGCGCGAGAACCGCTGGGGCGCCGATTCGGAGGCCGACGTCAGCACCGTCGAGGTGCTCGTCCAGGACCACCCGTTCGGCGGCCAGAGCCGCCTCGCCCAGATCGTCGCGCGGCTGGCCGAGCGCAGCGGCCGCCTCGTCGAGGACGTCGCGCGCGAGTGGTTTGCCCGCTACGCCGAGATCGCCGTCGTGCCGCTGCTGCATCTGAGCGCGCGGCTGGGCCTGTCGATCGCCAGCGATCAGCGCAACACGCTGATCGAGCTCGAGGACGGCTGGCCGGCGCGCTGCGTCCTGCGCGAGACGCACGGCTCGCCGCAACAGGCCGCCCACGACGACATCGCGGCGACCGGCCCCGGCATCGGCGAGGGCCCGTTCCTCGACAACGCGCTGAGCGTCATCAACGCGCTGGGCGTCGCCGGGCAGGTCGAGGAGATCGTGCTGCTGGCCGATCTCAAGGCGCTGCTGCAGCGCGAGCGCGAGGCCGCGGGTTCGGAGGCCGCCACGGCGCTGCTCGACCGGCTGCTCGACGAGCCGACCTGGCCGTGCCGCGCCAACATGCGCACGCGCATGCACAACGACGTCGACCGCTACGTGCAGATCCCCAACCCGCTGCACGGCGTCCGCGACTGACCAACGCGGGCGCCCGCCGCCGGGCGCGCCTCAGACGCGTCCGTAGCGCACGTACACGATGCGGGACGCGAACGTCCGCGTCTCGAGCAGCTCGAGCTCGACGCGCTCGTCGAGCGGCGGGAAGTACGGCGTGCCCCCACCCAGCACGACCGGGCTGACGAACAGCTGGAACTCGTCGACGAGGCCGAGCCTGATGCAGGTCGCGGCGAGCCCGGCGCCGCCGACCGCGAGATCCTTGCCGGGCTGCGCCTTGAGCTCGGCGACCTCCTCGGCGACGCCGCGCGTGGCGAGCCTGGCGTTGCCCTGCACCTGCTCGAGCGTCGTCGAGAACACGATCTTCGGCAGCGCCTGCCAGATGCGGGCGAAGTCGAGCATGTAGTCCGGCGCCGACGGGTCCTCGTGGACGGTGTCCCAGTACGTCATCACCTCGTACAGCCGGCGGCCGCAGAGCTCCGCGCCCGTCTCCCGCACCCGGTCGTTGTGGAAGCGGTGCAGCTCCTCGTCGGGTGCCGACCAGTCGATCTCCCCGCGCGGGTCGGCGACGAAGCCGTCCAGCGAGACGGTCATCGAGTAGACGAGCTTGCGCATCACGATCCTCCTTCGGTTGCGGCTACTTCAGCAGCCGCGACAGGCGGCGATCCTTGAGGACCTTGCCCGCCGTCTGCTCGGCCGGGCAATAGCACATGACGTAGTCCTCGTAGTGGACGGCCTCGATGGTGGCGCCGCAGCGCGGGCAGGGCTCGCCGGCCTTGCGGTGCACGAGCAGCGGCAGCGGCAGCTTGTCGGGGATCGGCAGCGCGATGACCTTCTCGTAGTGCTCGATCGCGCCGTCGAGGACGGTGGCGATCGCCTCGCGCAGCGCGAGCGCCTCGTCGTCGGTGAGGTCGTTGCCGCGTTTGAACGGCGACAGCCGCGCCGTCCACAGGATCTCGTCGACCCACGACCGCCCGATGCCGGCGATGACGCGCTGGTCGCGCAGCAGCGTGTGCAGCGGGCGCGCGGCGTGCAGCAGCGCCTTCAGGTCGTCGGGCGGCTGCGGCCATGCCTCCGGGCCGAGCGTCGCGATGAGCTCCTCGTCGTCGATCTGGTCGGTCGGCAGGAGCTTGACCCACGCGGCCTGCTTCGTGCCGAACTCGCGCAGGCGCAATTCGCGCGCTGGGTGATCGGGCTCGGCGATGCGCAGCAGCAGCCGCGACGTGCGGTCGCGCGGGCCGGCGCGCTTTTCGAAGAGCTGCAGGCGCCCGGCGCTCATGAGGTGCACGAGCAGCGCGAGGTCGCCGGTGAACTCGATGACGAACTGCTTGCCGCGCCGCCCGATCGCGGTGATGGCGCGGCCCTCGAGCGTCGCCAGCGGCGGGTCGAAGGTCTTCAGCGCGTTGATGCCGGGCGCCACCGCGGACTCGATCGTGGCGCCGCGCAGCGCCGCGTCGAGCCGCCGGGCGGTGATCTCGACCTCGGGCAGCTCTGGCATGCGGTCAAGCCTAATGCCGGGTCGCCGTACGCTCCGCGGCATGACCGGCGCGGCCAACCGCGCTGCCGATGCCTTTCTCGCGCAGCGCGGCACGACGGCCGCGGCGCTCGTCGTCGCGCTGCTCGCCGAGCTCGACGGCGAGGCGCACCTGCGCGCCGCGGGGCTGACGGAGGAGGACGTCGCGGCGCTGCGCGCCCGCCTGCTCGGCTCGTAGACCGCTCGGCCCCATACCCTCTGCGCTGCGATGGGGCGGCAACGACTGGCGATCGTCGGGGGCGACGCGGCCGGGATGAGCGCGGCGAGCGCCGCGCGCCGGCGCGACCCCGACCTCGAGGTCGTCGCGTTCGACCGCGGCCCGTACACGTCGTACTCGGCCTGCGGGATCCCGTACTTCGTCGGCGGGCTCGTCGAGGAGGCCGACCGCCTGATCAGCCGCAGCCCCGAGGAGCACCGCGCCAACGGCATCGACGTGCGCACGCGCACCGAGGTCGTCGCGATCGATCTCGGCACGCGGCGCGTGACCGTGCGCAGCGCGGCCGGCGAGGAGTCCGAGGAGCCGTTCGACCAGCTCGTCGTGGCGACCGGCGCCGAGGCGGTGCGGCCGCCGTTTCCCGGCGCGGAGGCGATCGAGCCGGCACAGACCGTGGACGCCGCCGAGCGACTGCGCGCGGCGCTCGAGCGCGGTGGCGACAGCGCGGTCGTCGTCGGCGCCGGCTACATCGGCCTCGAGATGGCCGAGGCGTTCGTCGACCGCGGCATGCGCGTGACGATGATCGAGATGGCGCCGCAGGTCATGGCGACGCTCGACGCCGACATCGCCTCCCACGTGCAGGACGCCGCCGAGGCGCGCGGCGTGCGCGTCGTGCTCGGGGCGGCCGTCGAGGAGATCGTGCTCGACGACGCAGGCGAGCGTCCGGTCGCCGTCCGCACCGCCGACGAGACGTTCGACGCCGATCACGTCGTCCTGGGCGTGGGCTCCAAGCCGGTCGTCGGTCTCGCCGCGGACGCGGGCCTCGAGATCGGCGACAGCGGCGCGCTGCGCGTCGACGACCACCAGCGCTGTCCCGGTCACGACGGCGTGTTCGCCGCCGGCGACTGCGCCGAGAGTCACCACCGCGTGCTCGACCGTCCCGTGAACATCCAGCTCGGCACGCATGCCAACAAGCAGGGCCGGATCGCGGGGGTCAACGCGACGGGCGGCGACGAGCGCTTCCCGGGTGTCATCGGCACCGCGGTCTCGAAGATCTGCCGCTACGAGGTCGGCCGCACGGGCATCTCCGAACGTGAGGCGAACGACGCCGGGATCGAGATCGTGACCGCGACGATCAAGGACCGCACCCGCGCGGGCTACTACCCGGGTGCCGGGCCGATCTGGGTCAAGCTCGTCGCCGCGCCGGAGAGCGGGCGGCTGCTCGGCGGCCAGATCGTCGGCACCGAGGGCGCCGCGAAGCGGATCGACGTGCTCGCCACGGCGGTCTGGGCGGGGCTCGCGGTCCAGGAGCTCGCGCTGCTCGACCTCTCCTACGCGCCGCCGTTCAGCGGTGTCTACGACCCGCTGCTGATCGCCGCGCGCGCCGTCGCCAAGCTCCTGTAGCGATCAACCGCCGGCTCCTGCGATGAGCGCGAGCTCCCGCGGGCGCAGGAGCACGAGGACCTCCCCGTGGCGCGCGCCCAGCATCCGCACGCCCGCGACGCCGGCCTTCTTCAGGTCGATGCGCGCGCCCGTCAGGTCGAAGACGACCTGCGTGAAGTCGGGGTCGTGCCCGACGAACAGCACGCGCTTGTCGTCACCCGCGGCGGCGGCGAGCTCGAGCGCGTCGTCGATGTCGAACTCGCTGGATAGCTTGTCGTCGACGACGAAGTCGCTGCCGAGCTGTAGGCACGCCAGCCGCGCGGTGTCCAGCGCGCGGATGCGTGGGCTCGTGAGGACGAGCTGAAACGCAACCTCGAGCGCCACCAGCGCCCGTCCCGCCGCGCGCGACTGCGTTTCGCCGCGTTCGGTGAGCCGGCGGTCGGCATCGGGTCGCGCGTCGTGCGGTTCGGCCTCGCCGTGGCGGAGAAACCAGAGCTGCTGTGCCATGCGCGCAAGCTACGCGATCCACACCGCGCGGTGTTTAGCGCGCGGCCGGTCCGGTGCCCTGGCGCTCCACGCGCACGTCGACGTCGGCGCGGTCGTCCGTCGTCTCGTTGAGCAGGTCGATCAGCTGCTCGGGGAGCAGCCTCTCCGATTCCAGCCGCACGGTCGCGAAGCTCACGGTCTGGCCGCCGCCGGTCTTGCGGGTGTCCAGGTTGCTCATGGGTGATCCTCTCGTCTCGTGTACGTCTGGCGCACCGTCGCATCCCGCGCGCGCCAGCGCCAGGCGGTCCCCCCGTCCAGGGGGAAATAGCCGCGCGTTGGGTGGTCGCTCCGCGCGCCTCGAGGGTAGGCGGGGGTCGTGCGCATCAAGCAGGAGTTCGACCTCGACGAGCTGGAAACGGCGCGCGAGATCGTGCGCGCCCACCCCTTCGCCACGATCGTCGGTCCCGACCTGTGCGCCACGCACATGCCTTGCCTCGTCGACGAGGATGCCGATGGGCTCGTGCTGCTCGGCCACGTCGCCAAGCCCGATCCGGCGGCGGGGTCGCTGGCCGGGCCGCTGCTGCTGATCTTCCACGGCCCGCACGGCTACGTCTCGGCGAGCTGGTACGCGGACGACACGATCCCGACGTGGAACCACGTCACGCTGCACGTCCGGGGCACCCCGGAGCTCTTCGACGATGCGTTGCCGGTGCTGCGGCGCACGGTCGACCACTTCGAGGCGGCCGTCGAGCAGCCCTGGTCGCTGGACCGGATGGGCGAGACCGCGCGCGAGATGGCCGAGGAGGTCGTCGCCTTCCGGCTGCGCGCCGACGCGTGGCACGCCGAGGCCAAGCTCTCCCAGGACAAGCCGGCGAGCGAGCGATCGCGGGTGCTGGCAGGCCTCGACGCCCCCGGGCCCTACGCGAACCCGCAGCTCGCGCTCGCGATGCGCCGCCACGGAGCGTGACCGGCGCTCAGATCGGCCGGACGCTGATCCAGCTCTTGACGAGCGGCCCCGCGCGCTCGGCCACCGGCTCGCCGAAGAGCGCCGCCATCTCGGCTCGGCGCAGCAGCTCGATGCGCTCCCAGTCGCCGGCGACGCCGAGCCGCCAGTAGGCGCGTCGCAGCCGCTCGGGCAGCCAGTGCGCGAACGGCAGCAGCGCGTGCGGCTCGACCGGGAACGAGAACGCCGGGGTCTGGACGTACCAGCCGCGCGCGACGCGGCGCACCTCGGCGGCGAATGCGGCACGGTGCTCGGGCGCGACGTGCTCGACGACGCTCGAGCAGTAGGCGAGGTCGAACTCGTCGTCGGCGAACGGCAGCCCGGCGAGCACGTCGGCGACGACGAACGGGCCCGGGTAGTCGGGCCGCGGAACGCGGTCGACGCCCGTGATGTCGTGTTCCGGGGCGTGGCGGCGCAGGCCGAGGACGCCGCAGCCGATGTCGACGATCCGGGTGTCCTGCGTCGCCCCGGTGAGCGCGAAGAGGCGCTCGTGCCGGCGCGCGCGCGCCCGCAGCGCGACGCTCGAGGCGGCGCGCGCCCGCCAGCCCTGCTTCGCCGTCGCGTAGAGGTTCTCTGACGACGGCCGGGGCACCGCCGTAGCGTAGATGGCTGATTTCGTGACCCGAGTCGCCATCTGCCCGCGTCTCGCGGCGCAGGATCGCCACGGACCGAAGGAGTCCGTGCCGCTGGCACTGTCCACCTTCGCCCCGCGGCGCCCTGCATCCGCGATACACGGACATCTGACGCCACGGGCCACGAAAGCAGCCATCTAGTGCCCGAGGTCCCCTCGCTCTACCGTCGCCATCGCCCGCGTACGTTCGCCGATGTCGTCGGCCAGGACCACGTCGTGCGCACGCTGCGCAACGCGGTCACGCAGGACAAGGTCCACCACGCCTACCTCTTCGTCGGCTCGCGCGGGACCGGCAAGACGTCGATGGCGAAGATCCTCGCGGCATGCCTGAACTGCGAGAACGGCGGGCCCACCGTCACCCCGTGCGGGCACTGCGGCTCGTGCCGCTCGATCGCGAGCGCCACCTCGCTCGACGTCATCGAGATGGACGCCGCGTCGAACAACTCCGTCGACGACGTGCGCGACCTGCGCGAGCGGGTAGGCTACGCGCCGGTGTCGGGCAAGCACAAGGGCTACATCCTCGACGAGGCGCACATGCTGACCACGCAGGCGTGGAACGCGTTCCTCAAGACGCTCGAGGAGCCGCCGCCGTCGACGATCTTCGTCCTGGCCACCACGGAGGCGTCGAAGGTCCTGCCGACCGTGGTGGACCGCTGCCACCGGTGCGATTTCGCCCGCCCCTCGGTCGCCCAGATCGCCGGCGTGTTGCGCCGGGTGGCCGACGCCGAGGGGATCGAGATCGGCGACGAGGCGGTCGCGCTCGTCGCCCGCTCGGCGACCGGCTCGTTC
>DASZDB010000309.1:0-13562 GCA_035942495.1 Solirubrobacteraceae bacterium | reverse complement strand
CACGACCCGCGCCGCTACTGGCGCCATGTGACCGCGACGCTGCGCCCCGCGCAGGGGGAGGGTCTGCGCGAGGCGGCGTCAGAGCACAACCGCGGCAAGCGGCTATAGCCGGTTCGGCGTGCTCAGCAGGTGAACGTCGGATCCGGCGTGAACGTGTGGATCACGATGCCGGTGCCGGGGACGACGAGGTACATCGTGGTCTCGTCGACAGCGAGGTACGTGGCGAGGAACTCCTCGCTGCCGGAGGCGCTCACGAGCCGCTCGCGCTGCAGGCATTCGCCCTGTTGGCGGAAGATCGTCGTCTCGTTCCGATCGCCGACGTGGATCGAGTTCGTCAGCGTCCAGTGCACGTTGGCGCGCCCGAGCGCGATGCCGCGCACGTGGGCGTCGCTCTCGCCCTCGGAGGCGGCGACGAAGGCAGACGCCATGTTCCGGCCGGCGGTCGTCTGCGAGAACGAGTACTCGTAGATGTCCGCGGCGACGGCGGCGACGCGGGTCGAGCGCAGGTCGACGTCGGCGATGTTCGTGATGCCGAACCTCACCGCGTCCTTCGGGCGCGGCAGGCGCACCGGCTTGCGCGAGCCGCTCTTGACGTAGAGGCCGCTGCGCTTGCGGTTCGCGGTCGAGCCGGTGCAGAACAGGCCGTAGGCGATGCGCGTACGCCATTGCGCCGGGGCCGTGTCGACGCGGCACCCGGGGAGCGCGAGGTTGCGGTACGTCGCCCGCCGCCCGTCGAGGTCGTTCCACAGCGCCTGGCACGGCCCGCCGGCGTCGCAGCGCAGGTAGGTCAGCAGCAGCTTGTTGTCGCGGTCGCGGCCGAGGTCGACGTGGCGGTAGTCGCGCGCCTGGCGCGTCCCCTTCACGACGGAGATCGTGCCGTCCGGCGAGCGCTGCATGAGGCGCTGGCGGCCGAACTCGCCGGTCACCCAGACGATCGTGCCGTCGAGTGCCGCGACCTGCTCGGCGGCGGGATCGGGCGCGACGAGGGCATCGGCGGCGGATGCCGTGGCGGGAAACGCGAGCAGAGCGATCGCGAGGAGGGATGTCAGCAGAGAGCGGTGCATGAGGTGATGTTCGGCGATCGCGACGCGCTCCAGCGGCCACCCAGGGCTCGACCATTCACACCTCGGCTCGCCGCCCGTCCTAGCCTCGGTCACGTGATCCTCCACCGCGCCCCCGACCGGTGAGCCTCGCCAGCGCGCTGCTGGCGCGCATCGCCAAGCTGCCGCGCGCGCAGACCGAGGACGTCGTCTGCGAGCGGGACCTGCGCGTGACGATGGACGACGGCGCCGTGCTGCTCGCCGACCGCTGGGTCCCGCGCGCGACGCGCGACGAGCCACAGCCGACGGTGCTCGTGCGCTCGCCCTACGGCCGCCGCCAGGCGTTCGGCCTCATCTTCGGCCGCACGCTCGCCGAGCGCGGGCTGCAGGTCATCGTCCAGAGCACGCGCGGCACGTTCGGCTCCGGCGGCGAGTTCACCCCCTTCGACGAGCGCGACGACGGGCTGAAGACACTCGACTGGATCCGCGCGCAGCCCTGGCACAGCGACAGGATCGCGCTCGTCGGCCCGAGCTACCTCGGGCTCGTGCAATGGGCGGTCGCCCCCGCGGCCGGCGACGACATCGCGGCGCTCGCGGTGCAGGTCTCCGCCTCGCAGTTTCACGGTCAGACGTACCCCGGCGGCAGCCTCGCGCTGGAGACCTCGGCGTCCTGGCTGGCGCTCATGGCGGTCCAGGAGCGCCGCCTCGCGCCGGTGGCGATCGCCCGCGCTCTCAAGCGGCTGTCGAACCTGCTGCACGAGCTGCCGCTGGCGGACCTCGACACGATCGCCACCGGCGCGCAGGTGCGGTGGTTTCGCGAGGCGATGGCCAGTCCGACGCGCGAGGGCGCCTATTGGGCACAGCGCGACTACGCGCAGGACGTCGCGCAGGTCACGGCGCCCGTGCAGTTCGTGGGCGGCTGGCACGACATCTTCCTGCCGTGGATGCTCGAGGACCTCGCCGCGCTGGACGGGGCGGGACGCGAGACACAGCTCATCGTCGGCCCGTGGGCGCACACCTCGCCGGGGCTCGTGGCGGCGGGCATGCGCGAGGCGCTCGGGTGGCTGCGCAAGCACCTGCTCGACGACGACCGGCTCGCACGACGCGATCGCGTCCGGATCTTCGTCACCGGCGAGCGCATCGGCGACGGCTGGCGCACGCTGGCGAGCTGGCCGCCGCCGCGCGTCGGCGAGCAGCGGCTCTGGCTCGCCGAGGGCGGGCGCCTGCGCCCGTTCGCGCCCGGCGAGGCGGGGTCCGACGGCTACCGCTACGACCCCGCCGACCCCACGCCGTCGCTCGGCGGGCCGTTGCTGCTGGCGCGCCACCCGGTCGTCGACAACGCCCCGCTCGAGTCCCGCGCCGACGTGCTGACCTACACGACCGCGCCGCTGGCGCAGGCCGCCGAGGCGATCGGCGTCGCGCGCGTCGAGCTGCACGTGCGAGCGAGCGCCCCGTACTTCGACGTCTTCGCGCGCGTCTGTGACGTCGATCGCGCCGGCGAGTCGCGCAACGTCTGCGACGCGCTGGAGCGCGTCTCGCCCGAACGGTTCGAACAGGCGGCCGACGGCACCTGGCTCGTCGCCTTCGATCTGTGGCCGCTGGGCCATCGCTTCGCGGCCGGCCACCGCATCGGCCTGCAGGTCTCCTCCGGCGCTCATCCGCGCTACGCGCGCAACCCCGGCACCGGGCAGGACCCGATGACCGCGACGGAGCTGCGCGCGGTCGACGTCGAGCTCCTGCACGGCGGGCAGCACCCGTCGCACGTGGTGCTGCCGACGTAAGCCAGCGCCACCACGCCGAGGCCCGCCCCACGAGTTGGTCGCGGACTCTGGCGGGCCGAGGATTCGCGAGCCCGAATGCGCCGGACACTAACGTTCAGCGCAGCGATGGCCACCACCCGGACGCAGGACGCTGCCGAGCCCCACCTCGATCGCGCCGCCGCCGAACGGCGCCCCGCGATCCTCGCCGTCGACGACGAGCCGGCGGTGCTCGCCGCCGTCGCCCGCGATCTGCGCCGCGGCTTCGGCGAGCGCTTCCGGATCCTGCGCGCGACCTCCGGGCCGGAGGCGCTGGACCTGCTGCGCCAGCTGCTGGCCCGCGGCGACCAGGTCGCGATGCTGATCGCCGACCAGCGGATGCCAGCGATGGCGGGAACGGAGTACCTCGTCGAGGCGCGCAAGCTCGTGCCCGACGCCAAGCGCGTCCTGCTGACGGCCTACGCCGACACCGAGGCGGCGATCGCGGCGATCAACGAGGTCGCGCTGGACTACTACCTGCTCAAGCCGTGGGATCCGCCCGAGGAGCAGCTCTTTCCCGTCGTCGAGGATCTGCTCACGACGTGGGAGTCGGGCGCGGCGCTGGAGGCCGGCGGGGTGCGCATCGTCGGCCATCGCTTCTCGAAGGACACGCACGACCTGCGCGACTTCCTCGCGCGCAACCGCGTGCCCGCGCGCTGGCTGGACGTGGAGCGCGACGGCGAGGCGCGCGAGCTGCTGAAGATCGCCGGCGTCGACGCCGACGGTCTGCCCGTCGCGCTGCTCGAGGACGGCACGATCCTCGAGCGCCCGACGGTGCTCGAGCTCGCCGAGCGCCTCGGCGTCGCCGGCCAGCCCGCGCAGGACCACTACGACCTCGTCGTCGTGGGCGGTGGCCCCGCCGGGCTGGGCGCCGCGGTCTACGGCGCCTCGGAGGGGCTGCGCACCGTGATGGTCGAACGCGAGGCGCCGGGCGGCCAGGCCGGCCAGTCGAGCCTGATCGAGAACTACCTCGGCTTCCCGGCCGGCCTCAGCGGGTCGGACCTCGCCCGCCGCGCCACCGACCAGGCGCGCCGCCTCGGCGCCGAGCTGCTGACGGTCCAGGACGCCGTCGGCCTGCGCGCCGAGGGCGCGGGCCGGTTCGTCGAGCTCAGCGGCGGCGGGATGCTGAGCGCCAACTGCGTGCTGATCGCCTCCGGCGTCTCCTATCGCCAGATGACCGCGCCGGGCTTCGCCGAGCTGACCGGCGCGGGCATCTACTACGGCGCGGCGATGACCGAGGCCCGCTCGTGCGTCGGCCAGCACGTCGTCGTCATCGGCGGCGCAAACTCCGCCGGACAGGCCGCCGTGCACTTCAGCGGATACGCGCGCCAGGTGACGATGCTCGTGCGCGGCCCGTCGCTGGAGGCCTCGATGTCGCACTACCTCGTCGAGCAGCTCGCGGCGCTGCCCAACGTCGAGGTGCGCACGGGCAGCTCGGCCGTGGCCGCGCATGGCGAGGACGGCCGGTTGCGGCGGCTGCGGATCGCCGACTCCGAGGGCGAGGAGTACGAGACCGAGGTCGACGCGTGCTTCGTCTTCATCGGCGCCTCGCCGCACACCGACTGGCTCGCCGGCGTCGTCGCCCGCGACGCGCACGGCTTCATCCTCGCGGGCCCAGACGTGAACGACGCCGGTTGGCCGCTGCCGCGCGACCCGTTCCTGCTCGAGACGAGCGTGCCGGGCGTCTTCGTCGCGGGCGATGTGCGCGCGCGTTCGATCAAGCGCGTGGCGAGCGCCGTCGGCGAGGGTGCGATGGCCGTCTCGCTCATCCACCAGTACCTCGTCGAGGGATGACGCCTCCCGCACCCGTCTCCGTCGCGGAGCTGCGGACCGTCGACCTGTTCGACGGCATCGACGATGAGCAGCTCGGCGAGTGGCTCGCGGTCGCGCAGCTGCACGAGGCGGCGCCCGGCGAGCTGATCGTCGAGGAGCAGGACCACGTGCCGGGGCTCATCCTCCTGCTCGCGGGCACCGCCTCCACGCACATGGCCAGCCGCGGGCGCCCGGAGCCGGTCGGCCGGCAGGTGGCGCCGACCTGGATCGGCGCGATCTCGGTGCTCACCGAGGACCCGCTGCCGGTGCGGATCGTCGCCGAGACCCCCTGCCGGCTGGCGATCGTCCCCACGCCGGAGTTCCTGCGCCTCGTGTTCTCCCAGCGGGCCATCCACCAGACGGTGATCAGGCGCATCGCGCCGGTCACGCAGCGGCTCACCGGCATCGAGCAGAGCCGCGAGCGACTCGCCTCGCTGGGCACGATGGCCGCGGGGCTCGCGCACGAGCTCAACAACCCGGCCGCCGCGGCGCGGCGGGCGGCATCGCAGCTGCAGGAGGAGGTCGCCGTCGTGCAGTCGACGCTCGTGAAGTTCGTGAAGTCCGGCGTCGAGCGTGCCGACGCCGAGGTGCTGGTCGACCTGCAGCAGGAGGCGCTCGCCCGCGCGAGAGGCGCCACCGCGCTGCAGACGCTCGACGCCTCCGACGCCGAGGACGCGCTGCTCGACCTGCTCGATGACCTCGGGATCCCGGAGCCGTGGCGGCTGGCCGAGCCGCTGGCGTCCGCGGGCGTCGACCGCGAGTGGCTCGATCGGGTCGCGGCGCACGCGGGCACGGCGACCGGCGCGGCGCTGCGCTGGGTCGCGGCGACGCTGACGATCGGGCGCGTGTCGACCGAGCTGTGCGAGTCGACCGACCGCATCTCCGCGCTTGTCAGCGCGGTCAAGAGCTACGCGTACATGGACCGTGGCGGCCTCGTCGACGTCGACCTGCACGAGGGCCTCGAGACGACGCTGACCGTGCTGAACCACAAGCTCAAGCACACCTCGATCTCCGTGCAGCGCGACTACGACCGCACGCTGCCGCAGATGACCGTCCACGGCTCGGAGCTCAACCAGGTGTGGACGAACCTGCTCGACAACGCGATCGGGGCGCTCGGCGAGAGCGGCACGATCACGATCCGCACGCGCAGCGACGGCGGTTATGCGATCGTCGAGATCGGCGACGACGGACCCGGGATCCCCGACGACGTGCGCGACCGGATCTTCGACCCGTTCTTCACGACGAAGGACGTCGGCTTCGGCACCGGCCTCGGCCTGGCGACCGCGCGGCAGATCGTGGTCGAGCGCCACGAGGGCCTGCTGAGCGTCGACTCGCGCCCCGGTGCGACCACCTTCCGCGTGAAGCTGCCCATCACCCAGACCTGAACCCCCGGAGGCGCCATGGCCCGCTGCACCCATCTCGACTCGGTGAAGGTGACCGAGCTGCCCGACGCCTCCGACGGCTGCGTCGACTGTCTCGTGACCGGCGGCGTCTGGTGTCACCTGCGGATCTGCCTGACCTGCGGCCACGTCGGCTGCTGCGACGACTCGCCGGGCCGGCACGCGAGCGCGCACGCCGCCGACAGCGGCCATCCGCTGATCCGCTCGATCCAGCCCGGCGAGGACTGGTCGTGGTGCTTCGTCGACGACGTGGCGATGCGCATCTCCGACGTCACCGGTGAGCCGTCGATCCCGCCGTCGCCGATGGGCTGCCCATGAGCGACTTCGTCTCGCGCGGCTTCGGCGGCCGCCGCCGCGTCGATCCGAAGCTCGCCGCCCGCGTGCCGCCCGGGCAATACGTCGAGACCGGCTTTCCCGTGCTCACCGCCGGGCCGACGCCGCGCGTCGAGCCCGGCGAGTGGGCGCTGACGATCGACGGCATGGTCGCGTCGTCGCGCACGTGGACCGCAGCCGAGTTCGCGGAGCTGGCCTTCGAGGACGTGCCGTGCGACATCCACTGCGTGACGAAGTGGAGCAAGCTCGGGACGAGCTTTCGCGGCGTCTCGGTGGACCTGCTGCTCGAGGCGGTGGAGCCGCTCGGCGCGTACGCGATGGTCCACTCCTACGGCGGCTACACGACGAACCTGTCGGTCGAGGACCTGTCCGACGGCAAGGCCTGGGTGGTGACCGAGCACGAGGGTGAGCCGCTCGATCCCGAACACGGCGGCCCGGCACGCCTGCTCGTCCCGCACCTGTACTTCTGGAAGAGCGCGAAGTGGGTGTCGGGCCTGCGGATCATGGACCATGACGAGCCGGGCTTCTGGGAGGCCAACGGCTACCACACGCGCGGCGACCCGTGGAAGGAGGAGCGTTATTGGAACGACTGACGCCGGTCGTCCAGCGCGCGCCGGGGCGCTGGCAGATCGCGACGGTGAAGGCGATCCGCGCGGAGACGCCGAGCGTGAAGTCCTTCCGGCTCAGCGTGCCGATGTGGATGGCGCACCTGCCGGGCCAGCACTACGACGTGCGGCTGACCGCCCCCGACGGCTACCGCGCGCAGCGCTCGTACTCCGTCGCGTCCTCGCCGCTGGACGAGGGTGAGATCGAGCTGACGATCGACTGCCTCGCCGACGGCGAGGTCTCGCCGTACTTCCACGACGTCGTCGAGGCGGGCGACGAGATCGAGGTGCGTGGGCCGTTCGCCTCGTACTTCGTCTGGCGCGGCAATGAGCCCGGGCCGGTGCTGCTCGTCGGCGGCGGCTCGGGTGTCGTCCCGCTGATGGCGATGCTGCGTCACCGCAGACGCGCGCTGCCCGCGGCGCCGATGCGGCTCGTGTACTCGGTCCGCGGGGCCGGCGACGTCATCTACGCCGACGAGCTCGCCGGCGATCCGGACGTCGCGCTGACCTACACGCGCTCGGCCCCCGACGGCTGGAACGGCCACACCGGCCGGATCGACGCCGCGCTCTTGGGCGAGGCGGCGGCGGGTGCGATGACGGCCTATGTGTGCGGCTCCAACGGCTTCGTAGAGAGCGCGACGGCGCTGCTGCTCGGCATCGGCATCGCGCCGGAGTGGATCCGGACGGAGCGCTTCGGCCCGAGCGGGTAACGCGAAATGCGGTGTATCGACCCCAAGCGGCTCGTCCTGCTGGCCGCGATCATGGGCTCCTTCGTCGCGGGGCTCGATGCGACGGTCGTCAGCGTGGCGCTGCCGGCCATCGAGCAGGAGCTCGGCGGCGGCCTGGCCGGCCAGCAGTGGGTGCTCAACGGCTACCTGCTGGCGCTCGGCGCGCTGATCCTCATCGGCGGCTCGCTGGGCGATGTGCTCGGCGAACGGCTCGTCTTCTCCGTCGGCGTCGCCGGCTTCGGCGTGGCATCGCTGCTGTGCGCGCTGGCGCCGAGCATCGAGGTGCTCGTCGCGGCGCGCGTCCTGCAGGGGATCTTCGGCGCGCTCCTGGCGCCGAGCGCGCTGGCGGTCATCGTCGCGGCCTTTCCGCCCGACGAGCGTGGGGCCGCGATCGGCTCCTGGACGGCGTGGGCGGGGATCGGAACGGTGATTGGCCCGTTCGCCGGCGGCTGGCTGATCGACGCCGCGTCGTGGCGCTGGATCTTCGCGCTGAACGTGCCGCTGGTGCTCGCCACGCTCGCGCTCGTGGCCGTCGCGATCCCGGCGCCCGAGGGGGACCGCGTGAGGCGCCGCATCGACTGGAACGGCGCCGTGCTGTGCGCGGGCGGCCTGGCCGGGCCGGTCTACGGGCTGATCCGCCAGCCGGAGTCCGGGTGGGCCTCGGCGCAGGTGCTCGGCCCCATCCTCGGCGGCATCGCGGTGTTCGGCGGGTTCTTGTGGCACGAGCGCCGCAGCGCCGACCCGATGCTGCCGCTGGGGCTGTTCGCCCGGCGCAACTTCGCCGTCGGCAACCTGCAGACGCTCGCGATGTACGGCGGGCTGTCGATCATGTTCTTCTTCCTCGTGCTGTTCCTGCAGCAGGTCGCGGGCTATGACGCGCTGCAGGCGGGCCTCGCGACGCTGCCGACGACGCTCGTGATGTTCGTGCTCTCCAAGCGCTTCGGGGCGCTGTCGGACCGTATCGGCCCGCGCCTGCTGATGGGCGCGGGGCCGCTCGTCGCGGCCGCCGGCCTGGCGTGGTTCCTGCGCATGCCGGCGCGGGTCGACTACGCCGTCGACGTATTGCCAGGCCTGCTCGTCTTCTCACTCGGGCTGACGATGACCGTCGCGCCGCTGACGATGACCGTGCTCGCCGACGCCGACGAGCACAACGCCGGGATCGCGTCCGGCATCAACAACGCCATCGCGCGCGTCGCCGGGCTGCTCGGCGTCGCCGCCCTCGGCGCCGTCGTGGCAGCCACGTTCACCTCCTCGCTCGACGGCGGGTTACGCGACCGCTCGCTGTCGCCGGCGGCGCAGCGCTCCGTCGCCGACGCACGCGATCGCGCGATCGCGCGCGCGGACACCGCCAGCCTGGCGGCCGGTGAGGCACAGGCCGTGGCGAGCGCCGTCGAGGACGCGTCGGTGCACGCGTTTCGCACCGGCATGGGCATCGCCACCGGGCTCGTCGCGCTCGGCGGCCTGCTCGCCCTCGTCGGGATCGTCAACCCGCGCCGCACGGTGTCGGCGGCGGGCTGCGCCGGCGGGCAGCTCGTGGGAGCGCCCGAGGAGGTCGCCCTGCCGCGGGCACGGGCACGGCCACCCGCGGCATCGCCCGGCTAGCGGTCCGGGCGCGCCACGTGCGATATCCGCACCCGCCGCGCCCCGACGCCTAGCAGGTGTCGGACAGGATCGGGATGTCGATCCTCGGGCGCCGCGGCTCAGCTCACCGGCGGCGGCGATCCCTCGGCGCTGGCGGCGAGCGCCGGATCCCAGTCGCAGACCGTGCAGGCGTGGCGAAACGCCGAGCGCGCGAACCCCACCGCCGCGGCGCGCGGGTCGGCGCTCGCGCGGACGTCCTCCCAGTCGAGGACATATAGGCCGAGGTCCGCGTCCCAGCGCGCCGCGGCCGGCTCGAGCGTCGCCCCCGCGAAGTCGTCGGGTGCGGGATGCGCGTAGGCGTAGAACGCCGCCTTCGGGTAGCGCGGGTCGCCGGGCCACCAGCCGACGGCGACCTCCTCGGCGTCCATCGAGTTGCGCATGATGAAGTCACTGGACGGCGGGTCCGCCGCCTGTCCGGAGAACAGGCTGACCGCGAGGTCGAACGAGCCCCACCAGGCGTTGACCGGCGTCGAGCGCCCGCGAAACGGCGCGCGGTAGGCGGCGAGCACGAGCGCCGCCTGCGTCGCGGCCGCGAAGTACGGCGCGACCTGCCCGGGGTCATACGTGTGGTGCTCGTCGTCCTCGTCGAGCGCCACGCTCCACGCCACCTCCTGCGGCGTCGGGTCGATCGCCACCGGGCCGGCGAGCTCGCCGACGGCGGCGAGCAGCTCGCGGGTGACGGCGCCGACGGCCCGGTCGGGCGTCAGCGCCACGCGCCGCGTGCGTCCGTCGCTGTGCTCGGCCACCGCCTCGTGCGTGCGCAGGTCGAGCCCCACGACGAGCGCGCCCGAACCGTCCGGCGCCGGCAACGGCGCGGTCTCCCAGCCACGCGCGGTCAGCCGCAGCGCGGCGTGCTGCAGCTGCGGCTCCGGCGGCGCGAGAACGACCGCGAGCTTGCCGAGCACCTGCGTGTGAGCGTGCAGCGTGTCGCACGTCGCGCTCCAGTCGTCGTAGCGCTGGTCGGGCCAGGTCATGGATCGAACACCCACGTGTCCTTGCCGCCGCCGTTCTGCGACGAGTTGACGACGAGCGTGCCCGCCTGCAGCGCGACACGGGTCAGCCCACCGGGGATCAGCGCGGCCGCACCGTTGTCGCCGCAGAACGCGAACGGGCGCAGGTCGACGTGGCGCGGCTGAAGCTCACCGTCGATCACCGTCGGATGGCACGAGAGGGGGATGATCGGCTGCGCGATGAAGTCCGCGGGGTGCTCGCGCAGCTCGCCGGCCAGCCGCTCGAGGTCGGCGCTGTCGGCGTGTGCGCCGATCACGACGCCGGCGCCGCCCTGCCCGTAGCGCGGCTTGACGACGAGCTCGCGCAGCCGCGCGATCGCGTCGTCGCACTCCCGCGGCGTCCTGAGCGACAGCGTCGGCACCGAGCGCACCTTCGGCTCCTCACCGAGGTAGAAGCGCACGAAGTCCTCGACGCGGCCGTGCGCGAGCTTGTCGTCGCCGAGGCCGTTGCCGAACGCGTTGACGAGCCCGACCGCGCCGCTCAGCCACGGTTCGAGCAGCAGCGCGGCCACCGGCGTCAGCTCGCCGTCGTCGCTGCGGATGCGGTCGTCGTTCGTGCGGCGGTACACGACGTCCACCCGATCCGACGAGCCGTCGGGCACTCGCACCCGCAGGTGATCGCCGTCGCGCTCGAGGTCCGCGAGCGTGACGAGCCGGGCCCCGAGCATGCGCGCCGCCGTCGCGTGCTCGTAGTGCGCCGCGTTGTCGGCGCCGTCGCTGAGGACGACGACGCACGGGTCCGCACGCGCTTGCGGCGCGGCCGCGCGGACCGCGCCGCGCAGCAGCTGCGTCGTCACGGCCTCGAGCGGGCGCGGCGGCGGGATGCCGGCCGGGAGGGTGTCGAGCAGCGCCGCGCGGGCGGCCAGCGCGTAGGCGTAGCCCGACGGCGTGCGCAGGTTGTCCTCGAGCACCAGGAACTCGCCGTTCGTGTCGCGCACGACATCGAAGCCGATGATCGCGGCGGGCGCGCCGCGCGCGGGCAGCCGGCCCAGCACGTCGGACTCGTAGCCCTCCGCCCGCTCGATCCCGGCGACGTCGACGACGCCCGCCGCGACGATCCGCCGCTCGCCGTACGCGTCGCGCAGAAAGCAGTTCAGGGCGCGGGCGCGCTGGGCGAGCCCGTCGGCGAGCGCGTCCCACTCGGCGCCTTCGATGAGCCGGGGGACGGGATCGACGACGAACGGCTCCTCGCCGAAGCTGACGCCCCGCCGCTCGAGCCGCTCGGCGACCGCGCGGCAGAGCGCGCCGAGATCCGCTCCGGCCAGCGCCTGCAGCGTCGCGGCGTAGCCGGGCCGCGGCTCGCCGGAGGGATCGCGCTCCTCGTCGAAGCCGCTCGTGAAGGCACCGCGGTCCGGATCTTCGCCGTTGCCGCGCGTGTCAGCCGCCACGCGTGAGAACGCTACTTGCCGGTGGTCCTGTGCATCGCCGTGCGGGCGTGGCCCGAGCGGCCGTGGCCCGCGCCGCCGGCGCCGCGCGCCCCGCCGCGCGCCGGAGGCGGTGTCGTGCGGCGAATCAGCAGGCGCAGCGCGCGATCGTCGGCACCCTCGCCCACGCGCTCGCTGAGCGTGCGCGGGTGCACCGTGCGAAACCCGGGCCCGCGGTCGCGATCGACGACCGCCACGACGGTCTTCGTCGTGCTCGGCGTGTCGAACACGATGCCGTGGAGCGGCGGCCCGTCGCCGGTCAGCGTCACGAGATCTCCTGCGGTTGTCGACTCCATGGCGGTCAGCGTACTTCGCGCGGCCCGGCGGGCGCGGCACGGCGCCGAGACGCGATGCCCGAGTTTGGGGCCTATGCGATTCGTGGTACCTGCGTCCCTGCCTGGATTCCGCGAGCGACGAGGAGGCCGTCGAGTGAGCACCAATGCGCCGGACTGGGAGGGCCAGACGCTGCTCGACCCCTCAGGCGACAAGATCGGCACGATCGAGGAGATCTACCTCGTCGAGGAGACCGGGCGCGCCGAGTGGGCGCGTGTGAAGGTCGACCGCCTCCGACGGCGCAGCACGCTCGCGCCGCTCCTCGGCGCACAGCCGGTGCGTGACGGAATCCGCGTCACCTACGACAAGGCGAAGGTCAAGGAGGCGCCGCCCGTCGACGCCGAGGACGAGCCCTCCGAGGAGCAGGTGGCTGCCGTGTACCGCCACTACGGCATCGACCCCGACTCGACGTCCGCGCCGCGGACGAACGGCGGCGCGGATTCGCAGGCGCACGGCGGCAACGGCGTCGCGGCGGTCCCCCAGGAGCGCCACCACGGGCACGACGGGCACGACGCCCAGGCGTTCGACGACACGCAAGCCACGCATGCGACGCACCAGGATCGCGCCCGGCAGCCGGCGCCGGGTCCGCACAGCGGCGCCCGGCGGACGAGCTCCTCCCAACCGGACTCGGGCGGCAGCATGCTCAAGCGGATCGTCGCGGAGTTCAAAGACGACAAGATCACGCACTGGGCCGCCGCGCTCACGTACTACGGCGTGCTCTCGATCTTCCCGGCGCTCATCGCGCTCGTCGCCATCCTCGGCCTGATCGGCAGCTCGGCGATCCAGCCGCTGATCGACAACCTCGGGGCGGTCGCTCCGGGCCCCGCGAAGGACATCCTCACCGGCGCGCTCGAGAGCGCCCAGGCCGGCAGCGGCCACGGCATCCTGTTCGTCGTCTCGCTCGCGGCCGCGATCTGGGCGGCGTCCGGCTACATCAACGGCTTCATGGACGCCTCCAACGCGATCTACGACGTCGAGGAAGGGCGCTCGATCTGGAAGAAGCTCCCGTTGCGGGTCGGCATCACCGTGCTCATGCTCATCCTGCTGACCGCCGGCGCGCTGGCCGTCGTGCTGACCGGACCGATCGCGGAGCAGGCGGGCAACCTGTTCGGCGTCGGCAGCGAAGCGCTGAGCGTCTGGGACATCGCCAAGTGGCCGGTGCTGGCGCTGATCGTGTCCTTCATGTTCGCGCTGCTGTACTACGCGTCGCCCAACGTCAAGCAACCCGGCGTCAAGTCCGTGGTCCCGGGGGGCGCCGTCGCGGTGATCCTCTGGGTGCTCGCGTCCGTGCTGTTCGCGTTCTACGTCGCGAGCTTCGGCTCCTACAACAAGACGTACGGCACGATGGGCGGCGTGATCGTCTTCCTCGTGTGGCTGTGGCTGACGAACATCGCGATCCTGCTCGGCGCCGAGTTCAACGCCGAGCGCGCTCGCCAGCGC
>DASZDB010000308.1:0-7250 GCA_035942495.1 Solirubrobacteraceae bacterium | reverse complement strand
GGAGTGCACAGCGCCCGGCTCGCGGGGGTGCGAGCGAGGCGGGCGCGCGCGGGCCGCGCACGCCCGCTGCAGGCGGTCGGGCGCGCTGATGGCCGGCAAGGCGCTGGCCGCGCTCGCGACGGTGGTGCTGACCGTGCTGCTCGTCGCCGGCGCGGCCGCGTTCTTCGTCTCCCGCGACGACGCGACGGTGCCGCGCGCCGCGGAGTCCGGTCCCGGCGAGGCCCGCTCGGCGGGCGCGGAGCCGGCGGTGCGCGCGGGCAACGTCGTCCTGCTGCACAGCGACGAGCGCCTGACGCTCGAGCTGCGCGAGCTCGGCGAGCGGATGGCCGGCCCGCCCGACGAGGCGTTGACCGCGGCCGGTCAAGCCGTGCTCGTGCAGCAGCGCCCGAACCTCGATGTGCCGGTCACGGCGGTGACCGCGACGCGGATGCTCGAGGCGAGCGGCCCCGACGATCCCGCGCTCGAGGCGTTCATCGAGTACTGGCTGGGGCGAACCGGGTAGGCGAGACACGATGCGCCGCGCCGACCGCCATTCCCGCGCGTGGTGACGCAGCCCCAGCGCACCCTGCGCATCGCGCTGGCGCAGATGAACGCCGTCGTGGGCGACATCGCCGGCAACGAGCGCGCGATCGCGGCCCTGATCGCCGGCGCCCGCGACGCGGGTGCTCAGCTCGTCGTCTTCCCCGAGCTGGCGCTGACGGGGTACCCGCCGGAGGACCTGCTGCTCAAGGAGCATTTCCTCGCGGATGCCCGCGCGGCGCTCGAGCGCCTCGCCGCGGACACGACCGCGATCGTCGGCGTCGTCGGCTATCCCGAGCGCGCCGAGGACGTCCACAACTCCGCCGCGATCCTCGCCGACGGCGCCATCCAGGCCGTCTACCGCAAGCAGCACCTGCCCAACTACGGCGTCTTCGACGAGCTGCGCTACTTCCAGCCCGGCGAGCGCGGCGCGACGATCGCGATCGACGGGATCACGGTCGGGCTGACGATCTGCGAGGACATCTGGCAGCCCGGGCCGCCGCTGTCGGACGAGGCGCTGGCGGGCGCGCGCGTGATCGTCAACCTCTCGGCGTCGCCGTACGCCGCCGGCAAGGGTGCGCGGCGCGAGCAGATGCTCCAGCAACGCGCGCGCGACGAGCTGGTGGCGGTCGCGTTCTGCGGGCTCGTCGGCGGTCAGGACGAGCTCGTCTTCGACGGCTACTCGGCGGTCGTCGACCACGAGGGCACGGTGATCGCGCGGGCGCCGCAGTTCGAGGAGGCGCTGCTGCTCGCCGAGATCGATCCGGTGACGGTGGGCTCAGCGCGCCTGCGCGACACACGCCGCCGGGCGCCGGCGGCGCAGGCGCACGGCAGCGTCGACCGGCTGGGATCGTTCACCGTCCGCGGCGACGGCGACGGCGACGACCGCGCGCCCGACGCGACGATCGCGCCGCGGTTGGAGCTCGTCGAGGAGGTCTACGGGGCGCTCGTGCTCGGCACGCGCGACTACGCCCGCAAGAACGGCTTCAAGCACGTCGTGCTCGGGCTGAGCGGCGGGATCGACTCGACGCTCGTCGCGCTCATCGCCGTCGACGCGCTCGGCCCGGACCGCGTCACGTGCGTGACGATGCCCTCGCCCTACTCCTCGACCGGCACCCGCAGCGACGCCGAGCGGCTCGCCGAGAACCTCGGCGTAGAGCTGCTCACGCTGCCGATCGCACCGATGATGGAGAGCTTCGACGCGGCCCTCGCGGAGGTCTTCGCAGGCCGCGAGGCCGACCTCACCGAGGAGAACCTGCAGGCCCGCATCCGCGGCAACCTGCTCATGGCGCTCTCGAACAAGTTCGGCTGGCTCGTCCTGACGACCGGCAACAAGTCCGAGATGTCCGTCGGCTACTCGACGCTCTACGGCGACAGCGCCGGCGGCTTCGCGGTCATCAAGGACGTGCCCAAGCAGCTCGTCTACCGCCTCACGAAGCACCGCGACGAGCGCGCGCGCGGTGAGCTCGTCCCGTACGAGCTCTTCACGCGTGCCCCATCGGCCGAGCTGCGCCCCGACCAGCGCGACGAGGACTCGCTGCCGCCCTACGAGATCCTCGACGCGATCCTCGAGGGCTACGTCGAGCACGACCTCGGCCGCGAGCAGCTGATCGCCCGCGGCCTGCCCGCCGACGATGTCGAGCGCGTGATCGGCCTCGTCGACGTCGCGGAGTACAAGCGCCGCCAGCAGCCGCCCGGGATCAAGGTCACGACGCGCGCCTTCGGCCGCGATCGGCGCGTGCCGATCACCAACCGCTACGGCGGCTGAGCCCCGGCCTCAGGTCGCCGACGGAGGCGGCGGGGCCGCCGCCTCCGGCGGGAGCGGTCGCACCGCGATCGTCATCCGCGTCAGCGCGCAGAGGCGGCCGGCGTCGTCGGTGATCTCGACGTCCCAGACCCAGGTCGTCCGGCCGCGGTGGCGGCGCAGGGCGCGGGCGTGGATCGTCCCGTCGCCGATCGGCCGCAGAAACGACGTGCTGTTCGAGGAGCCGATCGCGGCGTTGCCGTCGGGGAACACCACGGCCAGCGTGCCCAGCGAGGCAAGCGTTTCGGAGATCGATGCCAGCACCCCGCCGTGGACGACGCCGAACGGCTGGTGCAGCTCGTCGCGGACGGTGACCTCGCCGCGGACGAGCTCGTCGGTGACCTCGAGCACCTGCAGGCCGTAGAGGGCGTCGAAACCCTGGACTCGTTCGAAGCGGGGATCGCTGCTGCTCACGCTCTTCGGAGGCTATTGACTTCAGCCGCGTCGATCCGAGCGCGGGCTCGCTAGGGTGCGCCCTGCAATGGCCTCCCTCGACAGCCTCACCGACGGCCAGCGCGCCGTCCTGCAGCTGCTGCTACGCCAGAACAAGTCCTACGACGACCTGGCCGACCTCCTGAAGACCGACGTCGACGCCGTGCGTGCCCGCGCTCGCGGCGCGGTCACGGCGCTGGGGCCCGAGCCGGCCGGGATCGACGCCGACCGCCGCAACGAGATCGCCGACTACCTGCTCGGTCAGCAGTCGGCCTCGCGCCGCGCGGCGACGCGCGAGTACCTCGAGGGCTCCGCCGCCGGCCGCGGGTGGGCGCGCAGGGTCGCCAACGCCCTGAGCCCGCTCGCCGGCGGCGATCTGCCCGAGGTCCCCGCCGAGCGCGAGGAGGTCTCCGAGGCCTTCGACGCGTTGGACCGCCGCGCCGCGCGCCAGGTCGAAGTCAGGAAGAGCTCGCAGCTGGGCAGCCGCCTGATCGCCGCCGGGATCGGCGTGGTACTGGCGATCGCGATCATCCTCGCGCTCAGCCTGGGCGGCGACGACGACCCGGAAGCGACGGCCACCACGCCGCAGACGACGACGCAGGCCACGACGCCGACCGGCGACGTCTTCGAGGTCAAGGCGCAGGGCACGCTGCGCCCGCCGGAGGGCAGCCAGTCCGACGCCCGCGGCGAGGTCGCCATCGTCCACTTCCCCGACAACGACCAGTTCCGCCTTGCGTTCCAGGCGACGGGTCTGCCGCCGAGCAGCACGCGCGGCTCGGCGTACGGCGTCTGGCTCTACAGCTCGCCGACCCAGAACCGGTTCCTCGGCTTCCCGGACACCGTCGTCGGCGCCGACGGAAAGCTCGAGACGGTCAGCGACCTGTCGCCCGACACGCCGACCTACAGCCAGGTCCTGCTGACGCGCGAGACCGCCGAGGCGCCGAAGCAGCCCGGCACGATCATCCTGCGCGGGCGGCTGGTCACCGCGGCCGCGCCGTCGGCCGGCGGGACCGCCACGACCACGACGCCGAACACCGGCGGCACGGCGCCCACGACGACGACGCCGTAGGGGTGCGCGCGTTCCGCCGAGGCTGGTTGTCGCTGGCTGACGCCCGCGTCGGGTGGCGACGTCGGCGAACGGCATCGTTGAGGCGGTGTGAGTCCTGCGGGTGCCGGCCGGGGTCCGGGTTCGGTGTGGGTCCGGGCGCGCCGAGTGCGGATATCGCACCGGGCGCGCCCCGATGCTCGCCTCAAGGGATGGGATGTGTCGGATGAGTCGCGCTATGCGCGAACAACCCGGCACGCCCTCGCTTCGCTCAGCCTGGGCGGAGCAGCGCCTCGAGCCCGGCGAGCGCGTCGTCGAGCTGCCGGCGCCCCGCGCGGCGCACCATGAACCCGCCGAGCACCCCGAGGCCGCGCATGCGCTGCGCGAGCGTGAGCGACACGACGCTCGCGGCGTCGCCTGCCCACTCGATCCGCACCTCGACCGACGACGCCGTGAGGATCCGCTCGAACGGCGTGTTGACGACCTGCTGCTCCCAGCGCCGCACCGCCGGCGCCGACGACTCCACGATGCGGAAGTCGGCGCGCACCGGCACGCCCTTCGCCGTCGTCAGCACCTGCGTGAACGCCGCGCCCTCGACCCCCTCGACGCGCGTCACGCGCGGCCACCAGCGCGGCAGGTGATAGGCGTCGCCGACGACGGCCCAGACCTCGTCGGGCGTCGCGCGCAGCGTCCGCGAGCGGCGGACGGTCGGCACTACTCGTCGTCGTAGCGGATGAGCGCGCGGGCCTCGTGCGGCGCCAGCGCCTCGCGGCCCGGCAGGAACGCCAGCTCGATGAGGAAGGCACAGCCGACGACCTCGCCACCGAGCTGCTCGACGAGCGAGCACAGCGCCTTCGCCGTGCCGCCGGTCGCCAGCAGGTCGTCGTGGACGAGCACCCGCTGGCCCGGCGCGATCGCGTCCTCGTGCACCTCCAGCACGCTCGACGCGTACTCCAGCGCATACTCGTGGCGGATCGTCCTGTGCGGCAGCGAGCCCGGCTTGCGCGCGAGCACGAACCCGGTGCCCAGCTCGCGGGCCAGCGCCGGGCCGAGCAGAAAGCCGCGGGCCTCGGCGCCGATGACGACGTCAGGGCGCAGGTCGCGGGTCAGCTCGGTGAGCGCGTCGACCGCATCTCCCAGCCCCGTCGGGTCGGCCAGCAGCGGCGTGATGTCACGAAAGACGATCCCCGCCTTCGGGAAGTCCGGGATCGAGCGGATCAGGCTCGCCAGCGAGAGCGGGTTTCGCACTTCGGTCGTCGCAAGCTCGGGCCTGCGGTCGACGTTACCTGTCGTCATCCGGCGATCTTGCGCAGGTCGCGGATCAGCAGCAGGTGCTTGAGGTGCGTCGCGACCGCGGCGAGGTTCTCCAGCGCCTCGAGCGCCTCCTTGCGGCGCTCGGGATTGCGGGACCGTAGTGCGGGCGCCAAGATCTGCTGCAGCAGCGCGGCCTCGCGGTCGGCGGAGGAACGAAAGACGCGCAGGTTGCGCCCGCCCACGCCGTAGCGCGCGAGCTCCGTGACGGCGCCGATGATCTCGCGCTCGGTCTCGTCGTAGTAGTGCTTGCCGGCACGCAGCTCGCTCTTGATGACGCCGTAGTCCTCGAGCTCGCGCACGAGCGCCGGATCGGCGCGCGTCTCCTCGAGCACGTCCTCCAGCGCATACATCGCGCCGCCGTCGGTGACCGACACGCTCGCGCGGCGCTTGCGCTTGCTGGCGACCGCCGCCGGGCTGGTCTCGGGCGTGCCGACCTTGCCGTCGTTGTCGCTCGCGCGCCCCGAAGCGAGCTCCTGGCGGATGACGCGCAAGGGCAGAAACTCGTCGCGCTGCAGGCGCAGGATCGTGCGCAGGCGGACCATGTCCGACGCCGAGTACAGGCGATAGCCACCCGCGGTGCGACGCGGGTTGAGCAGCTTCTGGTCCTCGAGATAGCGGATCTTCGAGATCGAGATGTCCGGGAATTCCTGCGCGAGGCCCTTGCAGACGACGCCGATCGTCATGCCCTTCTGCGGGCGGCTGTCGTCGGACGACCCGGATGCGTTGGACGGAGCCGTCGCCGGCGACTGCTTGTCGGTGGGGTTCATCGTGGCCATCAGCGCGAGAGGAACGTGAGCTTGTACTTGCCGACCTGCAGCTCGTCGCCGTCCTCGAGACGGTGCGTCTCGATGCGGCGGCGATTGACGTACGTGCCGTTGAGCGAGCCGAGGTCGTCGAGATGCCAGTCGCCGCCGCGGCGGACGATCAGCGCGTGGTCGCGGGAGACCGTCACGTCGTCGAGGAAGACGGCGCTGTCGGGGCGCCGGCCGATCGGCATCCGCTCGCCCTGGAGCGGGAAGCTCTCGCCGACGCGACCGCCGCCCGAACGGATGACGAGCGCCGCGCCGTGCGCGACGACGTCCTCGAGCTCGACCGGGATGAGCTCACCGGTCTCGTCGACGCGGTACGTCGCGGTCACGGGCTCAGTGGGCGGCGCCTCGGGCGTGCCGATGAACGCCCCGCACTTCTGGCAGTAGTTGGCCCCCTCGGCGTTGAGGAACCCGCATTCGGGGCAGTGGTGCGCCATTACTCCTGCGGCGAGCGCCCCGAGAGGATGTCGGTGAGCCGCTGGACGTCGGCGCCGGAGATGACGTCCTCTCCGGTCTCGTGCTTCTTGCGCAGCCGGTTGACGAGCTCGGCCCGCAGGATGTCGATCTTGCCGTGCAGGATGCGGCGGCGGTAGGAGACCTCGACCTCCTCGTCGGTGAGCTGCTGGATGAGGTCCTTCAGCTCCTGGTCGGCGAGCGAGCCAAGGTCTGGGAACGTGTCCATCAAGAGAGTCTCCTACGTGAAAGGGATTGCCGGCCGGAGCGGTCGGGCGAGCATACCAGCGCACATCTTGCCTTCAAGCTGAGCTTGAGACTGCCGGACGTATCTCGGAAATTGCAGGGGCTCCGTTGGACGCTGCGATCCGGAACCGGTAGCTTAAGCGCCTCCGTGTCTTAGGTCGCCCTAACCCGATGTCCACGATTCCGCCGACCCCCGCCTCCACACAAGCGCCGATCTCGGCGCTGTCGGACCCCGCCGGGTGCGAGGACTGTCTGCTCGTGCCGGGCTCGCTGCAGCGCGTTCGGCGGATGCAGGCGCTGCGCGAACACGGGTGGAGCCTCGACGAGATCGCGCTGCGCTTCGGCGTCTCGCGCGAGCGCGTGCGCCAGATCATGCGCGCCCACGGCGGCCCCGCCCCCGAGGACATCGCCGACGCCCGCCGCCGCCGCGCCGAGGCCGACGCCGAGGCGCGCATCGACGAGCTGCTGGCGCGCTGGCGCTCGGGACGCGGCCGGCCCGCGTCGACACGGAGACGAGCGCGAGGATGATGTCGCGGTCGGAGTACGTCTGCACCCAGCGCGCGCCGGCCATGCTGGCCTTGCGCGCGGCGCGGTCGGCGTCGGTGGCGAAACGCTCGATCGTGCTGCG
>DASZDB010000307.1:0-5479 GCA_035942495.1 Solirubrobacteraceae bacterium | reverse complement strand
GCTCGATAAGTCTCTGTGCCACGCGCTGGGAGGACTCGAACCTCTGACCCGAGGACGGGCAGGATCGATGTGCCTGCGCGGCCCGCGGTCGTCCGCACTTCTGGGAGGCGACGCTACAGAACTGGCAGTCGGAGTTCCTCGCCGTGGCACTGCACGGCCACGAGCGGGAACTTCGACTTCGGTGGAGCACAGACCGTGACGATCGAAAGCCACTATCCCGGCGACGACTACGCGATCGTGCGCTACAGCGAGAGCCGGCCCCCGCGCACGGGCGACGTGTGGGTGGGAGCGGGGCGGCCCAACAAGAACGTCACGAGCTCGGCGCCCGACCCGCTGGTCGGTTTCACTGTCTCGCGCAGCGGCGCGACGACCGGCGTGAGCAACGGCGTGATCCAGGCGATCAACCACGCCGTCCAATACAAGGACGAGAACATCGTGTCGGGGATGGTGCGGACGACCGCCTGCGCGGAGCCCGGCGACAGCGGCGGGCCGTTCTGCCTCGGCAGCTGGGCTGTCGGCCTGCTTTCGGGTGGCTCGGACGACTGCACCAGCGGCGGGCTGACGTTCTTCCAGCCGCTCAAGGAGGTGTTGGCGGGCTACGGCGTGACCGTCTATTAGCCGAGGATATGCGCGGACGCGGGTACAGGCCATCGGGCGTGCGCGGTCAGCGAACATGGAGATACGGCGCGGCGAATGCAGGTCCTGATCCTCCACGGCTGGCAGGGCTCGGTCGACGCGGCAGCTAAGCGCGCCATCATGCCGACCACTGGCAGACGTGGCTCGCCCGGCGACTCGCGGACGCCCGGATCGACGTGCGCTACCCGACGCTGCCGGACCCGCCGCGCGGCGCGCTCGTCGACACGGCCCTCGAGCCGCTCGAGAGCAGCCAACAGGACCGTGCGGTGGCGCGCGGCCTGGTCGACCTCAACACGTGGGAGGCACTCCGCGACCAAGGACTCAGACCGGCCGAGATCGCGGCCGCCGTCAGCGACATGCTCACCAGGTGGCTGACCGCCCGCCAGGCGTGATCGGGCAGCGCCATCCGCTCCGGCTGAAGACGGGGTTACGCAGCATGCCCGTGGTCGTCTGCGTCAGCGTCATCTTGACGCGAGGAGAGGATGTCGCGGATGGCCTCGTCGTAGTGGCAGCGGTCGATGTGTTCTTTGAGGCGCAGCAGGTCCGCGTAGTGGGCGCGGACCGGGTCGAGTTCGCGCAGGTACAGAAGCGAACGCTCGATGTAACCCTCTTCGCCGAGCCAACCCGTCAGGCACGCGGGAGTTTGGTCGATGTCGACAAGAGCCATGAACATTCTGGAGTCAAAGCTCGTGCGTAGCTCGTGGGCGGCTTCGGCGGGGCACAGCAGCAGCGTTGCGCCTGCCTGTTCGTGCAGGCGGATGAACTCGCGCAGCAGGCTGCGCTCGCGCGGGTCGTCGAGCTGTCCGCGGCGGATGAAGCGCAGTCGTTCGACACGGATCTTGTCGGCACGCGCGCGCTCAAGCTGGGCATCGAGGTAGTACTGCAGGCGCGCGTTGCCAAACCAGCGCTCCAGGCCGGTCTGGTCGACGGCATGCAGCGTATGTTCGGCGACGCGCGTGATCGTCAGCAGCAGGTCGAGCACCTCCTCCTGGTTGCTGACGCTGAAGATGCCGCCGCGGATCGCGGCCAGGCGGCGCTGATGATCTTGCTCGGCCTTCGTCCACAGCAGCGGCGCAAGTGGGCTCAGCCCAGCGTCGTCGGCGAGCTGCGGCGGCGGCGCTGTTGTTGCGGCGGGGGCGTCGCCGACGTCAAGGCGATCATCGTGGTCAAAGGCGATGAAGCGCCGCGCGCACTCAAGCAACAGGCGTGGCTCTTGGCGGCGCCCGAAGTCGCCTGGCGCGTTGACGAGATGCGCAGCGGCGTGGTGATAGCGCGTCGTCAGCGAGCGCGCGTCGCCGTCGGCGTCTTCCCAGGTCAGAAGCTCGCGGATCGCTCGGCCGTCGCGGCCGGGCGGCAGCCGAGCCGCGTACTCCGCGATCAAGCGGTGCAAGATGAAGTGCACCCGTGCGGTCTCGCTGATCTCGCCCAGCGCGAGGACTTTGTGAAACGATGACAAGACCGGAAGCGCGCCCTCAAGCGCCTCGGGATCGCGAGTCGCAAGCCGAATGACCTGTTTGAGTTCGGCTGCGAGCTCCTCGGTCTGCGAGCGCACGCCGCCAACGTAGCGCCGGCGGCAGTCAGGTGCAATTCGCGCCAGGCTCACGATCGTCGGAGGGAAGGGCGCCCACCGCCCGTCGGAACACGGCAGCGGCACTGACGGCGAGGCGTCGCGAACGAATGGCGCCTGGAGGTTCACGCTCGGTCAGATGTCGCCTGGGCGTCTGATCGACGAGGGCCGCGTCGAGGCGTGGCGGGTGCGATGGCGTAGCCGTCGCGCGACGGCGTGGGGAGGCTTGGTGGCGCGGGGGACGTCTCGAAGACGGAGGACCACGATGCAGAATGCGCTTGATGTTGCTGATCGCCCACAGGCGCGCGGTGCGGCACATGGGTCACGTAGGACGCTGATCGGGCTCCGGCCGCCAGCCATGTCTGCGGCCGGTCTCAGTCGGCGGTCACGGCATTGGTCACGTCCGGGCGTTGTCGTGATGCTCAGCGTCGCGTTCGGCGCGTTGTCTGGCTGCGGCGGAGCGGATCGGAACGATCGCTCGGACGCGATGACCGGCAAGCTCGCATCCGGCGCCGAGTCGGCGAACTGGAACTTCGAACGTGGGGACTTCGCGGGGTGGCGCACACTCGCGTTCGGTAGCGGAGCGTGGCATGTCTACGCCGACGCAACGACGCCGCCAGACCCTGCAGACAGCGACCCGCACAGTGTGTTCAAGGTGCCGCCGCCACCGGAGGGAAGGTTTGGCGCCGTCACCGACATGCGCGCACCCGGCGCGCGGATCTTGCACCGCACGGTGAAGCTCGACGGCCGGTTCAGGCTTCGGTTGACGCTGTTTCACGAGAGCGTCGGTGAGTTCTCTTCCCCGCCCAGCCTCGCGTTCCATCTCGAAGAGCCAAACAAGCAGTTCCGTGTGGAACTCCTCGAGGCGACAGCGCCCGTCACTTCGATGGCCGCCAAGCATGTCTTGGCCACGATCTTTCAGACGTCGCCGGGCGACCGCTCGAGTCTTCGACCGCGCGAAGTCACGGTTGATCTCTCGCGCTGGGCGGGACAGAACGTGCGCCTCCGGCTGGCCCAGGTCGACAATCGAGGCCCGCTACGCGCCGGCGTCGACAACATCCGTCTCGACGCGATCAGCTCCGGCCCATGACATCGGCGCGGAGGGCCTGCAGAGCACGCGGGACCGCGATCGTCGCGTGGTCGTGCAAGACCCAGCGGCGGCTGCCATCGCGGCTGGACGACGACGAGACGCGGGCGCGAGTGCGCCGCCACGTCCCATTGCCGCGCTTCAAGACCAGAACTCGTCCACCTCGTACTCGTCGGCCACGAACGCTTGAAACGTCGTCGCCTTGCCGTCCTGAACGCGCCAGACGTGCACCGCGGAGACCGATAGCGATTTGTCGTCGCGCTGCGCCATTTCGGTCAGGAGGAGCACAACCTTGTCGTCGCCGTTATCGAGGACGTCTTGCACCTCGAGGTTGAACGTACCGTTTGAGCGCTCCCCGAGATTCTGGAAGAACCCGAGGACCTCGTCGGGCCCGGTGTAGGTGCCTGCCAGCGGGCTTCGTCCGGGGATATGCCAGCTGATGTCGTCGGAGAAGATCGCGAGCACCGCGGGAACATCGCCTGCGGCGAACGCCTCGTATCCCGAACGGATGATCTCAGCGTTGGACTTCGACATATGACGTCCTTTCGCGGCCGGGATCCGCGAGCCTAACCGCGCGTAAGATCGGCGGTCAAACTCAGCCGAGCCGCTCGCAGAGGACAGATGCTCCTAGCCGGTCCTCCAGCGGAACGCGTGACGCCCGAACAACCCGCACCGCAAACCGCGCGCACGCGCGTAACTCAGGGAGACGCGAATGGGGGAGACCGAGGCGGCGATGCAACGCCGCTGCGGGCGTTGCGCACACGAACGACTCGGACGCCTATGCCGCGGACGGCCCGATCACGCCGGCGGCGAGGACGCCGAGGACGAGCAGCGTGCGTGTGAGCAATCGTTGCCTGGTCGGCGTCAGCCAAGTCGGTGCACGCGCTACGAGCCATGCCCGTAGGCCGGTTGCGGCCGCACCGGCTGACATCGCGCCGATCATGCACTGCGTGCACATGCTGAGCTGATGGTACGCCGATGGCCGCGGGTCCCTGCCCGCGCCGATGGCCTTCTCCCACGCCGCCGACCCCGGGGCGGCGAGCGCCCGTGGTGTTCTACTCATTGCTGCATCCTCGGATCGTGCGTCGGGTCGCCGTACATGGGAGGGCACCCGTGATCGACGGCTTCGCGGCGCAGTTCGTAGTGCCAGCGCTCGTTGCCGTAGATCTGGCACAGCCCGTACGCGGCGCCGTGCTCGGACAGCCACGCCCTGGCATCGGAGCGGCCGATGTCGACGGCGTCACCCGACACGTGAGGAGACGTTTCGGGGGTGGCCACCCAGCGGGCGGCTTCCTCTTCTGAGCCGTACTTCGAGACCGCCTCACGCAGTAGTCGTTTCTGGTACTCCCGGGAGCGCCATCCACTGTCGACCACGAGCCCGACGCCGTCGTGCGCGGCATCGGTGGCAGCTCGGCGCAGTGCGCCGAGCAGATCGGGGTCGAGGTTGGCCACACCCGCAATCCCGTCGTCGAAGACCGTCGCGCCGTCGGGGACGGCACTGTCAGCCGCGCCGAACGGGCCCAGGTGCTCACCGCGAGGAACCTGGCTCGGTGCTGGGGCGGTCGAGGGCGAGGACACCACGGTCGAGGACGAGGACGCCGCCAACTGGTGGTCGAGAGCAGCGGCGATCGCCGCGACCGCGACCACCAAGCCGGCGACACGTGTCGTGCGCATCCGGATCCGGCGGGTCGCCGGTCGTGCTGGTTGCCATTGGGTCACGCCGCCATTTCAGGCAGCGCGGTGTTGCCGGCACGTATGCGGTTTTCGATACGCGGGCGATATGCGCCGGCTCGTAGCATCGAAGCGTGCGCGTGTTGATCGTCGAGGACGAGCCCTACATGGCGGAAGCCATCCGCGACGGCCTACGCCTGGAAGCGATCGCCGCCGACATCGCCGGTGACGGTGACACCGCGCTGGAACTGCTGAGCATCAACGTCTACGACATCGCCGTGCTCGACCGCGATATCCCCGGCCCTTCCGGCGACGAGGTCGCCAAACGCATCGTCGCCTCCGGCAGCGGCATGCCGATCCTCATGCTCACCGCGGCCGACCGTCTCGACGACAAGGCCTCCGGGTTCGAGCTCTGCGCCGACGACTACCTCACCAAGCCGTTTGAGTTCCGGGAGCTCGTCATGCGGCTGAGGGCGCTGGACCGCAGACGCGCGCAGGCCCGGCCCCCGATCCGCGAG
>DASZDB010000306.1:0-2126 GCA_035942495.1 Solirubrobacteraceae bacterium | reverse complement strand
CGACGCATGACGCCGACGATGTCGTGCCTGCTGCTGTACCTCGGCTGCGATCGCCGGTTCGACGGGCTGTTGCACCACACGCTGCTCGTCGGCCGCGACTACCGGCGCTTCATCCGCGACGTCACGCGCGACGGCCGGCTGCCGTCCACGCTCTCGACGTACGTCCACGCGCCGACGCGCACCGAGCCCGGGATGGCGCCCGGCGGCGAGGACTCGATCGCCGTGCTGCTGCCCGTGCCCAACCTCCGCGCGGAGATCGACTGGGACCGCGCGGCGGATGGGCTGCGCGACGCGCTCGTCGCCGACCTCGAGTCGACGTTCGGCCTCACCGGCCTCGGCGCCAGCATCCGCGTCGAGCATCGCATGACGCCGCTGGACTTCCGGCGCGAGCTCGGCGCGGCGCACGGCAACGCGTTCGCGGTCGAGCCGACGCTGCAGCAGTCCGCCGCGCTGCGCCAGCCCAACCGCGACCGCTCGCTGCGCGGCCTGTACTACGTCGGCGGCGGCACCCATCCGGGCGCCGGCATCCCGGGCGTCCTGCTCGGCGCCGAGATCACGACGACGCTGATGGCGGCCGACCAGCCTGCGCCGCGAAGGCCGATGGCCCATGCGTGACGCCGACCTGCTGGCGGCGAAGGAGACGACGCGGCGGGTAGCGCGCACGTTCGCGCTGGCCTGCCGGCTGCTGCCGCGCGACGTGCGCGACGACGTCTACCTGCTGTACCTCGTGTTCCGCACCCTCGACGACGCCGTCGACACGGGCGAGCCGGACGCCGCCGACCGCCTCGCAGCGGTCGAGGCATGGGCGGCGGGCCGGCCGGCGTCCGGCCGCGAGGTGCGACTGCTCGACACCCTCGCTCGGCGCCACCCCCTCCCGCGGCACGAGCTCGCCGAGTTCTGCGCCGGCATGCGCGACGACCTCGCGGGCACCCCGATCACCGACGAGGCCGAGCTCGACCGCTACTGCTATCGCGTCGCCGGTACCGTCGGCGTCGTGATGGCGCACGTGCTCGGAATGCACGACTCCGAGCGGGCGCTACCGGCGGCCGCCGCGCTCGGCATGGCGATGCAGCGCACGAACATCCTGCGCGACATCGACGAGGACCTCAGCGCCGGCCGGGTCTACGTCGCCCAGTCGACGCTCGAGCGCTTCGGCGGCTCGTTGCAGGCGGGCCGGCGCGAGGCGCTGCTACGCGACCAGATCGCACGCGCCGACGCGCTGTACGAGCGTGGCTGCGCCGGCATCGAGCTGCTCGCCCGCGGCCAGCGCGCGATCACCGCGGCCGCGGCGATGTACCGCGAGATCCTGCGCCAGATCGAGCGCGAGGGCTACGGCGCGCAGGGCGGCCGCGCGGTCGTGCCGCGCCGGCGCAAGCTGCTCGTCGCGACGATCGGCCGATGACCGCGGCGCCGCCGCTCGCTCGCGTCTCGCGGGTACTGTTCGGCGCGCTCGCCGGCGCGCAGGTCGGCTACTCGTTCGTCCCCGAGACGCGCCGCGTCCCCGCGACACGCGCGATCGTCGGGCTCATGTTCTGCGCATCGGCGACGGAGGCCGCGGCGGCCCGCGGCGCCGGTCGCGGCCCCGCGCTCGTCGCCGTCGCCGGCGCGCTGGGCTTCGCGGCGGAGCTCGTGGGCGTCGCCACGGGGCGCCCGTTCGGGCATTACACGTACTCCGGCAAGCTCGGGCCGCGCGTACGGGGCGTGCCCTTCGCGGCCGCCGCGGCGTGGGCGATGATGGCCCGCCCCGCCTGGGTCGCCGCCGGGCTGATCTCGCGGCGCCGGCCGTTGCGGGTGGCGCTGGCCGCCGGCGCCCTGACGGCGTGGGACGTCTTCCTCGATCCGCGGATGGCGCGCGAGGGCTACTGGTCCTGGTCCGGCGGCGGTCGCTACGAGGGCATCCCGGCGTCGAACTTCGCGGGCTGGCTGGTCACGGGCGCCGGCGTGTTCGCCGTCTGGGCGCTGGTCGACGGCGACGACGATCCCGCCGCCGACGGCGACGGAGCGCTCGCGCTGTACGTCTGGACCTGGGCGGGTGAGCTGTTTGCGAACCTCGTGATCTGGCGGCGGCCGCGCGTCGCGCTGGCCGGCGGCGCGGCGATGGGCGCGTTTGCCGTCCCGGCGCTGAT
>DASZDB010000305.1:0-3356 GCA_035942495.1 Solirubrobacteraceae bacterium | reverse complement strand
CGTCGGACTCGCGGAGCACGAGGAGCTCTTCGCCGTCGACCTTGATCTCGGTGCCGCCGTACTTCGAGTAGAGGACTTCGTCGCCCTCGGCCACGTCAAGCGGGATGCGCTTGTCGCCGTCCTCGTCGAACTTGCCGTCGCCGACGGCGATGACCTTGCCCTTCTGGGGCTTTTCCTTTGCGGTGTCGGGAAGGACCAGGCCGCTGGCGGTGGTCTCCTCTTCCTCGATCGCCCGCACGATGAGCCTGTCGCCTAGGGGCTTGAGCTTCATGTGTGTTGACCCTCCACGGTTTCTCGACTTGATTTGGCACTCGCATGGACAGAGTGCCAACGTGCCTTCGACTGTAGCGCACGTGGCACTCTGCATGGAAGAGTGCCAACAGGTCTTTAACTTCTCCTGACGTGGCGGCGGCACGGGGCGCCGCGGATCGCTGCCGGCGGGCTAGTTCTGGGCGCCGCCGATGCCGTGCATGCGCTCGGTCATCGACGGGGGGTTCTCGATGATCTGGCTGAAGCGCACGACGGTGACCGTGTCGTCGAGCGTGACGTCGCGCCCGTAGATCTGCTCGAGGAAGTTGACCATCTCCTCGGTGCGGCGGAACTCCGGGTTGTCGTGCTCGATGTCACGCGGCGAGAGCTCCTTGACGCGCTTGACCTCGACGCTGTCGATGACGGCCAGGAAGACCTTCTCGCGCGGAGAGTGCTGGTAGCCGATCGTCACGAGCACCGCCTGGTTCTTGCGGTACTTGTGGGATTTGTCGCCGAGGCGGATCGTCGCCGTCTTGCGACCGCGCTTGAGCTGGTCGGCGAAGATCGTCGAGTAGAAGTTGAGAACCTGCACGGTCGGCAGACTACAGGCCGTCGGGCGGGCGGTCCTGCTCCAGACGCGCGAGCGCCTCGCGCACCATGTCGCGCTCGCCGGCGTAGGTCAGGGCCTTGACCGCCTGCGTCGCCGGGATCCAGTCGGCGTGCTCGACCTCGTGGTCGTGATCGCGCACGTCGCCCGACACGTAGCGCAGCAGGAAGAACTCGACGACCTTCGCGATCCGCCGCCCACCGCGCTGGTACCAGTAGCGCACCTCTCCGAGCGAACCGACGACCTCGGCCTCGACGCCGGCCTCCTCGCGCACCTCGCGCAGGGCGGCCTGAACGGGCGACTCGGCGCCGTCGGGGTGCCCCTTGGGCAGGGCGAGCACCTTCGACCCGTCTGCCGAGCGGCGCGTGGGCACGATCACGACGACCTCGTTGGCGTCGTTGACGACGACGCCGCCGGCTGAGAACTCGGTCGCCGCCATCGGACTAGAAGACGTAGCGCTCCAGCGCGGCAGGGTCGTGGACCGTCACGCGCCCGCGGCCCTGGGTGACGACGTCGGCACGCTCGAGCACCGCCAGGAAGCGGCTGGCGGACTCGCGAGAGGAGCCGGCGAGCTGGGCGATGTCGGCCTGGGTGATCGTGACGAGCACATCGCGATCGGCGGCGCCCTCGGCCTGCGCCGCGGCGACGAGCTGCCCGAGGACCCCCGCGACGCGGCTCTGGACGGTCTGGAAGGACTGGCGCGCGATCCGCTCGTTCGCCTCGCGCAGGCGGCGGCCCAGCGAGATGACGAGCTTGAACGCGAGGCTGGGGTGCTCCTTCAGCAGCCGGCGCATGTCGGCTCCGAGGATCGCGACCGCCTCGACCGTGTCGAGCGTCTCGACCGTCGCCGAGCGGCACTCGTCGTCGAACATCGCGAGCTCGCCGAAGATGTCGCCGGGACCGAAGTGCGCCAGCGTCAGCGTGCGCCCGTCGCCGTGCTCGCGGATCGCTCGAGCGTGACCGCAGCGCACGATGTAGCACGTGTCGCTCTGGTCGCCCTCGCGAAAGATCACGTGGGCTGCGGCGAAGGTGCGCACAACGGTGACCGCCGCCACCTGCGCGAGCTCCCGCGGGCCGAGCGTCTCGAAGACGCGGACGTGCGCGAGCAGCTCGATCGCGTCTTCCTCGCGCGTCTGCATTGTGTGAGCAATAGCACACGAGGCGGGCGCCCGGCGGGTCATCGCAAGCGGGCGCGGCGAGGACCCGCGCCTGCTCCGGCGAACGTCAGACCGGGTCCAGCGCGCTCTCGCGCCGCCGCCGGCGGCCGCTGCGGACGGCGAGCGCGACCGCTGCGCCGATCAGCGCCAGCGGCGCGATCACCGCGAGCGCGACGAGCGCGACGCCGGCGAGCACCTCGAGCACGCGCAGCGCGTCGCCGGCCGCGTCGCCGGGCGTCCACGCCCCGCCGCCCGTCGATCCGCTCTCGCTGCCGCCGCCGCGAACGGTGAGGTCCACGCGCGAGAGGTCGGCGCGCCGGCGTAGCGAGGCAAGCTGGCCCTTGGCGTTGGCGATCCGGCTCGACACGGTGCGCAGCTGCGCCTTCAGGCTGTCGATCTGCGTCTGCGTCGTCGCCCGCCCGAGGGCGCGCAGCAGGCCGCGGCGCTCCGCGCGGGCATCGGTCAGCCGCTCCTGCGCGGAGGTGAACGAGGCCGTGATGTCCTGCAGGCTCTGGCTGCGCTCGGTGACGTGACCGAGCCCGGAGAGCGCAGCCAGCGCGCGGTCCAGGCGCTCCGTCGGGATGCGCAGGTCGTACGTCGCCTCGCCGCCGGCCGCGTCGCTCTCGCCGATCTGCGAGCTCGCGACGATCCCGCCGAAGCGGCCGACCGTCGTGAGCACCGCGGCCGTCGTGCGCTCGAACTCGCCGTCGGGCGTGCGCAGCGCGAGCACCGCGCTGCGCTCGACCTTGCGTTCGCGCGCCGGCGCGACGGCGCCCGACGAGGGAGCGGGCTGTCCGGGTGCGATCGACGGGGCGGCACTCGGCGACGGCGCCGCAGGATCGGCGGCGCTTCCGGCGCCTCCGGCCGACTCGGCGGCGCTGTCGCGCTGCGCGGGCATCGTCGCCTCGCCCGAGAACGACGTCACCGGCTCATCGCCGTCGCCGGTGCTGCCGAGCACGACGACGAGCGCCACGAGCACGGCCGCGAGCGAGCCGAGCGCGGGCAGCAGCATCCAGCGCCGGCCGCGCCAGGGCCGGCGCACGGTCAGCGGCCCGCGCGCCTGCGAGGCAGGGAAGCCGTCCTGCACCTCCTGCTCGAGGCGGGCCGCGAAGGCGGGCGACATCACCGGCGCGGTGGCGCGGACGTCGCGGACGAGATCCTCGAGCTCGCGCAGCTCGACCTCCACGGGCTCCCCCGCGATCGCGCGATCGAGGGCGTCGAGCTCGCGCTCCTGCTCCGGGGTCAAGGGGTCACGATGGCGCATGGCAGGCCTCCCTCAGCTTGCTGACGGCCCGATGCACTCGGGTTCCGGCGTTGGTTTCGGACGTGCCGAGCACGGCGGC
>DASZDB010000304.1:0-2864 GCA_035942495.1 Solirubrobacteraceae bacterium | reverse complement strand
GTGCCTGATCATGCAAAAACGCCAGTGAGTGCCCGGAGTTCGGGCCGACGACGAGCGTGCCGTTCGGCACCTCGGCCACCGTGAACCGCTCACCCTCGTTGGCGCGGCGCGGGTTGGCCTCGTCACGGCGCGGGGCGACGTTGTGAAACACGACGCGTTCGGCCGGACCGTCCGTCAGCGCGAGCTGCGCGACCACGAACCCGGCGGCCATCGTGTCGAAGGGGCCGACGGGGGTGGCGACGATCGTCGCGCCCGGAAGCTCAGCGGCCAGGCGTTGCGTCACCTCGGCGAACGCCAGGTCGCCGGCTGGGCCGTAGTCGGCCACGACATGAACCAGCACGGCCAGGACGGTACTCCTCGGGCGGCGTCGTGCGAGCGAGCGCCCGCGGATGCGCCTACGCCCGGTCGTGCTCCTCGGCCTGGCGCCGGTGCTCGGCGGCGTCGGCGCGCTCGCTGTAGTGCTCGTTCAGCCAGGCGATGAGCGCGTCGGCGTCGCCCGTGATCGCGGTGCCGTCCTCGAGCAGCAGCGCCGGGATCTCGTCCGTGCCGACCTTGCGGCGCATCTCCTCGCGGTCGATGCGCTCGGCCGGAACCGGCACGGCGGCGAAGGTCACGCCGAGCTCGGTGAAGCGCTGGCGTACCCGGCTCGAGAACGGGCACCACTCGGCCTGGTACAGCGTGAGCATGCCCGACGGCGTTCCCCTATGAGGCCGAGCCGAACCCCACCTTGTGCTCGTCCCGCGCCGTGCGCACGTAGACGACCTGGCTGAGGTTCAGCCTGATCGTGCCGTCATCCACGGTCAGGTCGTGCCATTCGCCGCCCGCGACGGCGCGCAGCAGGCCGTCGAGCGCGTCGTCCTCGAGGCGAACGCCAAGGGACTCCGTGCCGTTGGAGAAGCCGATCGTCACCCGCTGTAGCGCCATCAGTGCGGCTGCGCCGGCTGGACGAGCTCGGTCAGCAGACCGCCCGCGGTGGACGGGTGCAGGAAGGCGACGCGCGAGTCGCGGATGCCCGTGCGCGGCGTCTCGTCGATGAGCCGCAGGCCGGACCGCTTGAGCGCTGCGAGCGTGGCTTCGATGTCGTCGACCTGGTAGGCGACGTGGTGCATGCCGGGACCCTTCTTCGCGAGGAATTTGCCCACGGGCGTGTCGGGGCTCGTCGGCGAGAGCAGCTCGATGTGGTTCTCGCCCACGTCGAGGAGGACCGCTTCGACGCCCTGCTCGGCCACCGTCTCGCGGTGGACGAGCTTCATGCCGTAGTCGCGCTCGTAGAGCTCGAGCGACGCGTCGAGGTCCTCGACCGCGACGCCGATGTGATCGACTCGGTTGAACATGCCGCGCATCCTATTGGCGCGACACCTCGAGCGGGTGCGCGTGCGGCCCCCGCGGCGCCGAGCAGCACGTCCCCGCCGGTCCGCCCGTGCAGCAGGTCCTGGCCCCCGCCGCCGGCGAGCAGGTCGTCGCCGCCCTCGCCCTCCAGGTCTGGCGACGGCGACGACACCTTGCGCGGGACTCCAGGAGCGCTGTCAGCCGTCCGCGGGCGGCGCGGGCGGCAGCACCGACGTGCGCACCTGCGCCGCCGGTTCGTCGTCGCGCGCGACCGTCGCGACGACCCGCAGGCCGTGGCCCGGGCGGCGCTCCATGCGCGGGACGCCGCGCATGATCCGGGCGATGTCGTCGCGCTCGAGCACTTCGTGCTCGAGCAGCTCGAGCGCGAACTCCTCGAGCTTCTCGCGCTGGGCGGTCAACAGCTCCGTCGCCGCGCGCGAGGCCTCGAAGGCGAGCTCCTGCTGCTCCTCGTCGCGGATGCGCCGAAACTGCTCGGAGTCGATGACGTTGCTGGGGATCGCGCGCTGCGCCGCGCCGGCGGTGCCCATCGCGTAGTCGTAGACCATCGCCCGGGCGACCTCCGAGACCCGCTGAAGGTCGTCCGAGGCGCCGGTGGTCACCGCGCCGAAGACGATCTGCTCGGCGACGCGGCCGCCGAGCAGCACGGTCATGTGGTCGATGAGCTCCTCGCGCGTCTTGAGGTAGCGATCCTCGTCGGGCAGGTTGAGCGTGTAGCCCAGCGCGCGCCCGCGCGGGATGATCGAGATCTTGTGGACGGTCTCGACGCCCGGCAGCAGCTCCGCACATAGCGCGTGGCCGGCCTCGTGGAACGCCACGACGCGCTTCTCGTGTGCGTTGAGCACGCGCCGTGACTCGACCCCCGCCACCACGCGCTCGAACGCCTGCTCGAAGTCGCCGCTCGCGAGCTGGTTGCCGGCGCGGCGGGCGCAGCGGATCGCGGCCTCGTTGCAGAGGTTGGCGAGGTCGGCGCCGGTCAGGCCGCTCGTGCGCGCGGCGATCGTGGCGAGGTCGACGTCGGGGCCCAGCGGCTTGCCGCGGGTGTGGACGCCGAGGATGCGCTCGCGACCTTCGACGTCGGGGGGCGAGACGAAGACCTGGCGATCGAAGCGACCCGGCCGCAGCAGCGCCGGATCGAGCTTCTCGAGCAGGTTCGAGGCGGCCATCACGACGATGTCGCCGGTCGAGTTGAAGCCGTCCATCTCCACGAGCAGCTGGTTGAGCGTCTGCTCGCGCTCGCTGGAGTTGTCCGAGCCGCGGGCGCCGCCGACGGCATCGAGCTCGTCGATGAAGATGATCGCCGGCGCGTGCTTGCGGGCCTCGCGAAACAGCCGCCGGATCCGGGCCGCGCCGAGGCCCGCGAACATCTCGACGAACGACGCGGCCGACTGCGAGAAGAACTGGGCGCCGGACTCGTGCGCGACGGCCTTGGCCAGCAGCGTCTTGCCGGTGCCGGGCGGTCCGTGCAGCAGCACGCCGGCCGGCACGCGCGCCCCGAGGTCGCGGAAGCGCTTGGG
>DASZDB010000303.1:0-1861 GCA_035942495.1 Solirubrobacteraceae bacterium | reverse complement strand
TTCAATCCGGCCGTCAGCGCCGTCGCGCTGGGCTCGGTGCCCGCCGCGCAGAGCGGGCTTGCGGCCGGCGTCAACGACACGTTCCGGCAGGCCGGCATCGCTGTCGGCGTCGCCGCGCTGGGTGCGCTCGTGCCCGCCGAGGCCGCGCTCGGCGGCGGCTCTCCCGCCGCCTACGTCGACGGTCTGCACCAGGCGGCGCTCGCCGGCGCCGGGCTCGCGCTGGCCGGCGCGATCGTCGCCGCGCTGCTCATCCGGCCGCGGACCAGGCGGCGCGTCGAGCAGCCCGCGGCGCCGGCGCTGGCCTTCGAGGGCGCCTGAGGCCGCGTCGTCTCAGCCGACCGCGTCGGCGATCCCCGGCGGGAGCTCTCCCGCCGGGGCGGCGCGCCGGCGATCGGGCCGGTCTTTCAGTGCAGCTGCGGGCGCCCGGCGCTGCCCCGGCCCAGCCGCGACGTCGGTCGCCCCTCGTGGCGAAGCTGCGCCAAGTAGGACTGAAACGCGATGCCAAGGCTCGGAGCGGCGAGGTCGACCGGACGCGCCGGGTCGTGACGACTGCGCGCGCGACCCTTGAGCGGCGCCCCGAAGTCCAGCCGGTCGGCCAAGCCGCAGACGCCGAGCACGCGCTGCACGGTGGCGTTGCCCGCGATCAGCGAGAAGCGACTCCCGCCGCTTCGAGCGAGGCGGTCCTCCCTGAGGATCAGCCGTACGCCGGTCGAATCCATGAAGGTCAGCTCGCGCAGATCGAGCACGACATGCGCGAAGCCGGCGGCGCGCAGCTCGTCGAGCTGCGCCTGAAGGGCCCCGGCGTTCGCCACATCAAGCTCGCCGCTGGGCGTCACGCGCACGGCATCGCGTTGCGGTGCGACAGCGATGAGCAGCGCCGCGGGGTCGTACTGGGAACGGAGGTTGCTGCTGCGGATGATGGATCCCTCCCTCGAGCAACGATCGGTTGTGAGGGGTATCCGGCGCTCCGTGTCCGGAGGTCGGCGTGCCGTCATCCTTCGGTGCGCCCATCGCTCTCGCGCACGAAGGCTGCTCGCAGGAGCCTACCGCTCACGCGCGACAATGCAACCCACGGGCACGCGGGCAGCCATTCGGCTGCCCGCGGAGCGTCTGGGCGAGCGGGCGATCAGGCCGTCGCGCCGCCGCTCATGGCGGGCTGCTGGGCACCGTTGCCCTCGCCGTGCTGGCCGCCGCTGCCGTGCGTCTCGATCGGCTGCGGGCCGCCCTGCGTCGAGATCTCGACCTTGCGCGGCTTCGCGCGCTCCGCGATCGGGATCGTCAGGCTGAGCACGCCGTCGTGGTAGTTCGCGCTGATCCGCTCGCCGTCGAGCGTGTCACCGAGAAACAGCTGGCGGGTGAAGATTCCCTGCGGCCGCTCGGCGGCGATGATCTCGTCGCCCTCCTGGCGCGCGAAGCGCCGCTCTCCCTTGACCGTGAGCACGTTGCGCTCGACGGTGAGCTCGATCGACGACGCATCGACGCCGGGCAGGTCGAACTGCACGATGAACTCGTCGCCGCGGCGGTAGGCGTCCAGCGGGAAGCTGCGCGGCGTCTGCGCCGCTTCGCTGGCCATCTGCGCGATGCGGTCCATCTCCCGGAACGGGTCAAAGCGCATGAGCATGGCGTTACCTCCTCAAGAGGTCCTCGGATTGGTTGGCGAAGGCGAGGTCCGCGCCGGACGCTGCTTGAACGGTGCGCGTCTCTCACGAGGCGTTGGGGCGACGGCGCCGGCAGCGACGCCGCGTCGCCACCTCGCGGGTACCCCGGGGGCCCGCGCGCTAACGCACGATCAGGCGGCGTACGCCGTGGGCTCGGTCGGCGCTCGCGCCCCGGCCTCGGCGCCGGCCGCCTCGCGGCGCGA
>DASZDB010000302.1:0-4594 GCA_035942495.1 Solirubrobacteraceae bacterium | reverse complement strand
GTACGGGCCCGGCACCTCGCCGCACAGCCGCGGCGTCGGCATGACCTTGCCCGGATTCGCCAGCCCGCGCGGGTCGAACGCGCAGCGCAGGTGCTGAAACGCGGTCAGGTCGGGCTCGTCGAACATGCTCGGCATGTAGCGCTTCTTGTCGACGCCGACGCCGTGCTCGCCGGTGATCGAGCCGCCCGCGGCGACGCACGCCTCGACGATCTTGCCGGCGAGCTCCTCCGCGGGCTGCGCCTGCTCCTCGCCGTCGTAGAGGACGAGCGGGTGCAGGTTGCCGGCGCCGGCGTGAAAGACGTTCGCCACGCGCAGGCCGTACTCCTCGGCCAGCGCGGCGATGCGGGCGAGCACCTCGGGCAGCTTCGTGCGCGGGATGACGCCGTCCTGGACGTAGTAGTTCGGCGCGAGGCGCCCCATGGCCGCGAACGCGGCTTTGCGGGTGCGCCAGATCAGCGTGCGCTCGACGTCGTCCTCGGCGATCCGGATCGATGTCGCGCCGTTGCGCTCGCAGATCGCGACGACGTCGTCGAAGCACGCCTCGCACTCGGCGATCGAGCCGTCGAGCTCGACGATCAGCGCCGCGCCCGCGTCGGTCGGAAAGCCCGCACCCACCGCCTCTTCCGCGGCCTGGATCGTCAGCGTGTCCATCATCTCGATCGCACCCGGCACGACGCCGCCCGAGACGATCTCCGACACGGTCTCGCCCGCCTCAGCCGTCGTGGCGAAGAAGGCGACCATCGTCTTGACGGTCTCCGGCTTTGGGACCACGCGCAGCGTGATCTTCGTGCAGATTCCCAGCGTCCCCTCTGAGCCGACGAACGCGCCGAGCAGGTCGTAGCCGGGGACGTCGACCTCGTGGCCGCCGAGCGTGACGACCTGACCGTCCGCGAGGACGACCTCCAGGCCGGTCACGTAGTTCGTCGTGAAGCCGTACTTGAAGCAGTGCGCGCCGCCCGAGTTCTCGGCGACGTTGCCGCCGATCGAGCACACGATCTGCGACGACGGGTCGGGCGGGTAGAAGTGCGTCGGGCCGACGGCGAGGCCGACCTCGGTGTTCGTCACGCCGGGCTCGACGACGATGCGCCCGTTCTCGAGGTCGATCTCGAGCACGCGCCGCATGCGGGTGATCGCGATCAGCACGCCCTCCTGCACCGGCAGCGCGCCGCCCGACAGTCCCGAGCCGGCGCCGCGGGCGACCCAGGGAACGCCGGCGTCCGAGCAGGCGCGCACGACGTCGCGCACCTCGGCGGCGCTGCCGGGCAGCACGACCGCGGCGGGCGTCACGCGGTACTGCAGCAGCCCGTCGGACTCGTAGGTGCGCAGCTGGATCGACTCGGTGAGGACGTGCTCGGCCCCGCAGATCGCGCGCAGCCGCTCGATCAGCGTGGGGACGACGGCCGCCGTTGCGGTCTTGCGGGTGTTCCTGACGAGTTTGGGCACGATTGGCAGGCGGAGAAGGGTACGGAAGTGAAACTCAGCGCCGCTAAAGGGGTTCTGTCGGGTACAGCGCGTACGGTCGCACTACGTACCCGGACGAGAGGACCGCGATGCCGCAACAGACCTACGTGTTCAGGGCCGAGCTCGTGGGCTTTGAAGGCGTACGCCGCACGGTGACGGTCCATGACGACCTGACGCTCGTCGACCTGCACTACGCCCTGCAGTCGGCGTTCGGCTGGGACGACGACCACCTGTACTCGTTCTGGCTGGACGGCGCCTTCTGGGGCGCCCAGGCCGACCACTACATGCATCCGTTCCATGCGGCGTCGATCGAGCCGCCCGGCAAGAGCGCGTGCGCGCGCCTCGACGAGCTTGACCTGTCCGAGGGGCAGCGGCTGGCCTACGTGTTCGACTTCGCGTCGGAGTGGCGTGTGTCTCTGACGTTACGCGAGAAGCGCCCGGTCGAGGGTCGCGCCGTGGCGCGATGCATCGAGAAGGTCGGCGCGGCGCCCCCGCAGTACACGCGCAGCTGACGGCCGAACCCGGGTGGCTACTCGGGCGCAACGAGCGCGGCGGGCGCCAGCGCGTAGAACGTCGCGGCGGCCGGCCCACCGGCGGGCGTTGTGCCGCCGATTACCTCGAACAGCGGCTTCGTGCCGATCAGGCCTCCGTTGGCCTGGACGAACGCGTCGGCCTCCGCGCGGCGGTCCTCCGGCACCTCGCCGGCGTTGAGGACGATCATCCCCTCGGGACGGTCCTCGGTCTGCACGAGCGGCAGGTCGAGCAGGATCTCTCGGATGTCGCGGGACATAGAGCCGACGAGCGGAACCGCTCAAGCCCTTTCGTTACGAGTGAGGACAGATGTCCGAAAGCATAGGAGGCCGTTCGTCGATCGCGTCGAGCCCAGCGTCGATGCGTTTCGTCAGCGTCCCTACGACACCCGACACGGCAAACGCCACACGATGGTGACGCGAGATCCGGCGGCGGCATTATCCTCACCACGTGCACGAGCCCAACTGGTCCGTCGGCGCGCGATTGCGGCGCGCGGATAGATGAACGGCGCGGCGAGCATCGCGCCGCGGTTGGTAGCCGAGGGCGACCCGCAGGCACTCGCGGACTTGTGCCGGTGGCGAGGCGGCGCCGTGTATGCCTACTGCTCGCAGGTCGCCAGCGGCGAAGACGCGATGAACGCCGCCGCGGACGCGTTCGCCGACTTCCGGGTTGCCGTGATCGCTTCGGCCGATCTCTCCGCCGGCGAGGCTGAGTCGTTGCTGCGGCAGAAGACCCGTCGCGCAGCGGCACGTCGAGGCATCAATGCGATGGCGGCGAGCACAGGACGCCAGCTCGTGAGCACCTGTGAGGGGCGGGAGATCAGGCTCGTCCGGTACGCCGAGAAGGCCCTTTCGCCAGACCTCCAGAACGTCTACGCCGAGCACATCGCGACGTGTGGTTCGTGTGCCGCGGCAATGCGCCGGCTGGAGGCCGCAGAACTCGCCTTCGATCGGCCGCCCCGGGCGCCGCTGCCGCGACGCGTGATCGACGAGATCCTGCTGGCGCTGACGGTCGCGGCACCGGTGCGGGCATTCGACGGCGACGACGCGCTCGTACAGGACGAGGCGCTGCGGCTGCTCACGGCTGCTAGCGCGGATCCTGCTGGTGGCGCCGACGCGTCCACAAGCGCCGGCGGCCACGTCGACTCTCCGCCTGACCGCTCGTTGTCTGTGCCGGCACGCGCCGCTCTCGACCCACCTCCCAACAACCAGAGCGCCGGCAAGGAAGTTGATGAGCGACGAGCCGGCGCACGCGCTCGGGCTGGTGCGCGTGCCGCGGGCCGCGGCGCGGCGCGACGCCTCAACCCCGTCGCGTGGTGGAGGCGGCGCCACGAACTGCTCGACCTCAGGCCGAGGCGGATCCGCCGCGGAGCGGTGTCGGGGGCCGTCTTCGCAGGAGCGGCCGGCGCGGCGTTCGGGATCGGGCTGGTGATGCTCACGGACGACAACTCCATCTCGTCCCGTCCGGGGAGTGGCATCGGAGACGTCGCCGCGGCCGCTACGGCGCGTGGGGCGACCGCGGCGACGCCAGCCGCAAACGCGCCGCAGGCTGGTGGGCGATCCCGCGGGAGGCTGCGGATCGAGGTCCTCGGGACGGTCGTGCATCCAGTCGAGGGCGCGCCCCCTGCAGCGCGTGTCAGCGTCCACTTGCGGATCACGAACGCCATGGGCCGCCGTGCCCGGGCGCGACGACCCGTGCTGCACGTGGGCGACGCTCGTGTCGAGCTCGCTGCGGTTTCCACCGGCGCGACGAGGTCGCCGATCGCTTCGCTCGATCCGGGCTCCGTCGCCGAGGGCAGGTTGCGCTTCGACGCCGAGCAACCGGTGGCCGACATGCTGAGCACCGTCCCCGTTCGACTTCGGATCTCTGGCCGCAGCGTCCCGCTGACGCCGGTCGTCGCCACGGGCCAACCGCCGCCGTAAACATCTCGCGTAGGTTCGGCGCGGCCGCAGCGGGGAGTGTTCATCAGCCGACGAGCAGTCTGACCTGCGCCTCAAAGCTCAGGCGCCGTTCGAGCACGTAGACGCATTCAGCGAGAACCAGATCGGTCAGGAGCAGCGGCTCCGGACCGGCCAGGCCGCCGTGGCGCGGGCCGCCATCTCGCGCGGATCGGCTGTGAGATGGCGAATCACGACGTTCGTGTCGAGAAACGCGGCCAGTGTCGGCTCCTGGCGCGCTGGGTGCGAGTGCGACGCAGGACGTCGTCCCACGCGGTCCCGCGCTTGCCGGCGAGGACTGCGACCGAGCCCGCCAGCTCGAGGAAGTCGCGTCGCGACCCGCGCTGAGGCGGTCGACCACGCCGCACAGCGCTACGGCGTAGCGCGCAAACGTCGAGAAGGGGCCGCTGCCTCCGAAACGGCGCAAGAACCGGTGGTCGTGGCGCGCCCGGTGCGGATATCGCACTCGGCGCGCCCCGACTGGCCCGTTGTTGGTCCTGGCGGATATCGCATCCGCGGCCACCGAAGCCAGCGGCCTCCGTCAGGACGCGCCATTTCTTGCGCGGTCCGCACCGGACGGAGGATTCGCGTTGTGGGGCGTGGATCTCGCGGCCGCAGAGCCGACGAGCGGATTCGAACCGCTGACCCCTTCATTACGAGTGAAG
>DASZDB010000301.1:0-9609 GCA_035942495.1 Solirubrobacteraceae bacterium | reverse complement strand
CGCTGCGACTGCGACTTGTCGCCGTGCATGGCGACGGCGGTGACGTAGTTGTCCTTCAGGCGCTTGACGAGACGGTCGGCGCCGCGCTTCGTGCGCACGAAGACGATCGTCAGGCCGCGCTCCTCGTCGTTGAGCTCGGCGCCGCGCGCGTCGACCTTGGCCTCGTGCTGGACGCGCACGAAGCGGTGCACGGTCTCGGCCTTGTGGTCGACGGCGGGCGCGTGCTCGTGACGGCGCGGGTCGCTCGTGTAGGCGCCGGCGATCTTGCCGGCCTCGCCGTCGAGCGTCGCGGAGAAGAAGAGCGTCTGGCGCGTGCGCGGCGTAAGCGCGACGATGCGGTCGACGGCGGGGCGGAAGCCCATGTCGAGCATGCGGTCGGCCTCGTCGAGCACGAGGATCTTGATGTGCTCGAGCGAGATCGCGCGGCGCTGGAGGATGTCCTCCAGGCGGCCGGGCGTCGCGACGATGATGTGCGAGCGGCGGGCGCGCTGCATCTGGCGCTCGATGCCGGCGCCGCCGTACACGGCGACCACGGACAGCGCACGGGCGTGCGCGATGTCGTGCATGTCGTCGACGATCTGCAGCGCGAGCTCGCGTGTCGGGGCGAGGATCAGCGCGGCGGGGCGGCGATCGGTCGCCTCCAGGCGCTCCACGATCGGCACCGCGAAGGCGAGCGTCTTGCCCGAGCCGGTGGGCGACTTGGCGAGGACGTCGTGACCGGCGAGAACGTCCGGGATGACGAGGTTCTGGATGGCGAAGGGCTCCGCGATGCCGCTCTCCGAGAGCGCGTGGCGCACGACTGTTGACACGCCAAGGTCGGCGAAGGACTGCTGGGGAGGCATATGGCTCCTACTGAAAATGGGCGATTCGGGAGATTCGACTGGCCCGAAATCGCGCAGTGAAGCGCACCCTCAGAACAAGAACCTCACAGGCAGCGGCGCCGCCCGTGGGCCTGACGGTAGCAACGTTGCGATGTTCGCCGTCCCGCACTGTCTCGTTGCGAGGCGTCCGGCAGCCGCCATGATGATCGTGATGCCGACGCCCCCGCCGCCGCTCTCCCTGCGCTTGGGCGACGTGCGCTCCTCCCCCGTGCGCGACATCCTCGAGCTCACCCAGCGCGCCGAGGTGATCTCCTTCGCCGGCGGGCTGCCGGCGCCCGAGCTGTTCCCCGCCGAGCTCATCGCCGACGCGTTCGCGCGCACCCTCGCGCCGACGGTGGCGGCACGCGCGCTGCAGTACTCCTCGACGGAGGGCGACCCGGCGCTGCGCGCGCTGCTGGCCGAGCGCTTCTGCTCGCGCGGGATGGACTGCGCGGCCGACGAGCTGCTCGTCACGACCGGCTCGCAGCAGGCGCTGGGTCTCGTCGCGATGGTGCTGCTCGATCCCGGCGACGTCGTCCTGGTCGAGAACCCGTCCTACCTCGCGGCCCTGCAGTCGTTTGGCTTCGCGGGCGCTCGGCTGGAGCCGGTGCCGTGCGACGACAACGGCCTGGATCCCAGCGCGCTCCCGGCGCTCATCGCCGAGCACGCGCCGAAGTTCCTCTACATCGTGCCGACGTTTCAGAACCCGACGGGCCGCACGCTGCCCGCGCCACGGCGCGCGCGACTGGCGAAGATCGCCGCCGAGCACGGCCTGTGGATCATCGAGGACGACCCGTATGGCGAGCTGCGCTACGACGGCGAGCCGCTGGCGCCGATCGGCTCCCACGACGGCGCCGCCGACCGCACGGTGACGGTCTCCTCGCTGTCGAAGGTGCTTGCGCCGGGGCTGCGGATCGGCTGGCTGCGCGCGCCGGCGGAGATCCTCGGCCCGCTGACGATCGCCAAGCAGGCCGCGGACCTGCACACGTCGACGGTCGATCAGCTCGCCGCGCGAACATCGCTGCAGGCGGCGGATCTGGATCGGCACATCACGGCGCTGTGTCGCGAGTATCGCCGGCGCCGCGACGCGCTGCTCGCCGGGCTGGCGCACGCGCTGCCGTCCGGGTCGACGTTCAACCGGCCCGACGGCGGGATGTTCGTCTGGGCCCGCCTTCCAGACGGATGGGATGCGCAGGAGCTGCTGCACCGCGCACTGGAGCACGATGTCGCGTTCGTGCCGGGCTGGCCGTTCTTCGCCCGCGACGCCGACCCGCGCACGCTGCGGCTGTCGTTCACGACGCACGTGGCGGACGAGATCGCCGAGGGCCTCGCGCGGCTGCGACGCTGCTGGTCGGACGCGGGATGAGCTCGGCCCAGCCGCGCGACGTCGCGATCGACGGCGACATGATCCGGCTGGGCCAGCTGCTCAAGCTCTCTGGCTTGGCGGAGTCCGGCGGCGCGGCGCGCGAGCTCGTGGCGGAGGGCCGCGTTTGGGTCAACGGCGAGGTCGAGACGCGGCGGGGGCGCCAGCTTCATCGCGGTGATGTCGTCGAGGTGGATGGGGAGCGCGTTCGCGTGGCGTGATCGCGCCAGGTTTCGTCCTGGATGAACCGCGGTCAGAACGCGCGCGTAGAAGTGGCATGCAGCGGATCGGGGAGGCGACCGCGCGCGCGTTCAAGACGCTCGCGGGCGTGGAGAAGTACGAGCCGGCGGATGCGGGGGTGTTCGCGCTCTACGGCTTTCTGTTCTGCTTCGCGTTCATGCTGGTTCTCGCCTGGCTGATGGGCCCGTCCTAGCTCAGCTCGCCGGATCGACCGGGCAGGGCCGCTGCCCGACGAACTCGGCCGCCGGCCGGCGCAGCCGCGCCGAGCCCAGCTTCTCCGCCAGGCGCAGCCGGAACCGGATGGCGCGCTGGGAGATGCGCAGCTCGTCGCGGGCGGCGCGGACACTGCCGGTGCGGACGAAGGCGTCGCGCGTGCGGCGCAGTTCCTCGATGTACTCCAGCGGATAGCGCGGCGGTGGCAGCTCGCCACGCGAACCGCCCTCGACCGCGCGCAGGGCCGCAACCGTGCGCCCGAGGCGCGCGGGGCTGTCGGCGCGGACGGTGACGTTCGAGGTCCCCGTGGGGAGGTCCAGGGTGCTGGCGCCGCGGACGCGCGCGGTGATGCCGCACACGCGGCGGCTCCTCGTCGGGCGCACGTCGAGGAAGAGCGCTTTGACGGTGCAGATCGGGGCCGTCTGGACGGAGATCGGCACGGCGCAGCCGCCCTCCCGCTCTTCGTTCTTGCAGTCGCCGTAGAGGAACGTCACCACGCCGCCGTTGCGCGTGATCGCGGACAACGCCTGGCCGGCCACCTCCTCGCCGGCCCAGTACAGCGGCTGGGTCGCGCTCTTCTGCGCGTCGCGGATGTCGCTTGAGTCGGGCCGGTCGTCACCGCAGCCCGCGAGCAGCGCGAGCGCCAGCGGGGCGGCCGTCAGCAGGTGTTGGACTCTTCGTCGCACAGGGGCCATGGTGTAGCGAGCATGTCACGCAACGTCGTCGAGATCATCCGCCGCCGCCACGCGATGCGGGCGCCCACCGCGCTCGAGGCCCTCGCGGTGGCCGAGCCGGCCCGCCGCACGCCGGCGATCGCGAAGGCGCCGTGACCGCGGGCGATCCGCCCGTCGCAGGGCGCATGACCGGCGTCGTGCAGCGCGACGGCCAACGCGACGAGGTCGCCGTCGAGGAGCCGCTGGAGATCCGGGTCGACGGCGACGCGCTGACCGTGACGATGCGCACCCCCGGCCACGACGAGGAGCTCGCGCTCGGCTTCCTCTACGGCGAGGGGCTGATCGACGGCCCGCGCGAGACGGGATTGACGGACAGCCTGGCGGCGAACACCATCGACGTGCGCGGGCCGCTGCTGCGCGACCCCGGCGCACGGCGCTTCTACACGACGTCCTCGTGCGGCGTCTGCGGCAAGGGCTCGCTGGAGGAGGTGGCGGTGCATGCGCCGACGCTGCCCGCTGGGCCGCAGGTGGCGCGTGCGCTGCTCGCCGCGCTGCCGGACCACCTGCGCCAGCCCGCGTTCGGCCGCACCGGCGGGACGCACGCGACGGGCCTGTTCAGCGCGGCCGGCGACGCGCTGCTCGTGCGCGAGGACGTCGGGCGCCACAACGCGATGGACAAGATCGTCGGCCGCGCGCTGTGCGACGGGCTGCTGCCGCTGCACGGCGCCATCCTGTGCGTCAGCGGCCGTCTGTCGTTCGAGCTCGTCCAGAAGGCGGCTGTCGCCGGCGCGCCGATCCTCGTCGGTGTCGGCGCACCGACGTCGCTCGCCGTCGCGCTCGCGAGCGACCGCGGCATGACGCTCGCCGGCTTCGCGCGCGGCGCGAGCGTCAACGTGTACAGCGGCGCCGAGCGCGTGCGTTAGCCGGTCAGCGGCGGCCGCGGGACCCGGGCACGTCCGAGGAGTCTCGGTCGCCTGGGCCGCCCTCGTCGAGATCGCGGTTTCGACGTGAATCCGTCTCGTCGAAGCCGGCGTCGCGACGCGAGTCCGTTTCGTCGGGATACGAGCCGGCCGCGTCATAGCGGGTGTTGTCGTGCGAGTCGTCCCAGCTCGCGTCGTCGTGCGCGGCGGGGGTGTCGGGATCGATCGCACGCGCACGCTCGTGGTGCTCGCGGGCCAGGCCGCCTTCGCGCTCAGCGGCCTGCGAGCGCTCCTGCGCCGCGACGGCTTCGGTTCGTGCGATCGCCGCCTTCTCCTCGGCCTCGGCCTGGGCCTTCTTCGCCCGCGCCGCCTGGCGCTGGGCCTCGGCCTGCTCGCGCTCGGCCCGCTGGTCGTGGGTCTCTGCGGTCTCGCGCAGCTCCTGGGCTTCCGTGCGGCGACCTTCGAGCTTGCGCTCGCGACCCGCGCGGACCGCCAGCAGCACGGCCACGAGGAGCGCGATGATGGCGATCACGATGATGGCTTCCGTCATGACACTTCTCCTTGACTCTGGTACGTCAAGGACTACCCGGTGGCCCCCGGCGCGCAGTCGCCGGACGCGCCGCGCGCGCAGCGGCTTGCTCCAACACGCCGCCTGAGGTCGCGGTTGTCTCGGCGCGTTGCTCCTAGTGTTATCGACGTCTCACGGCAGGCGCACGAGCGGGCTGTCGAGCTCGGCCGCGAGCCCGCGCTCCCGCGCGATCAGCTCGAGCATGATCGCCGTGTCGGCGATCGGCACGCCCGTGAGATGCTCGTCGCGCTCGGCGAAGTCGGCCTCGATCGCCGCGATGGCCGCGGCGTAGGTCGGGCCGTCGCCGGCGGCGAGCGCGCGCAGCGCCGTCGCCGTCCGCTCGAAGGCTCCGCCGCGCGGATCCATGACGTCGGCCAGCGGCGCGACCGCGTCGTCGTCGCCGAGGATCAGCGCGGCGACGGCGAGGACGTAGGAGGCGACGGGCGAGCCGGCGGCGTCGGGGTCACCGTCGAGTGCCTCGCGCACCTCTTCGGCGGCAGCGGCCGGGTCGCCGCCCAGCACCGCGGCCTTGAGCAACCCGACGAGGCGCCCGTAGCTCTTGGGCGGGGCGAGCGCCCACGACGCGCGGTACTTCTCGACGGCGTCGGCATAGGCCGCGCGGGCCGCCTCGGCGTCACCGTCGACGAGCGCGGCGTGCGCCACTGCCTCGGCGGCGATGGCCGCGATCATGAGCTCGCGATGCTCGCCCTCCTGCATGCATGCGAGCTTACGCCTCCGGGCGCGCCCGCGGGAAGGCGACGCCGATTCGGGCGCGGAAGACGGGCGCGGAGCGGGTTCTCGTTTGCTCACAGAAGCGCCCGGGCACGCAATGCCTCACCATCACCCGTCAAGGACATGAGCGATGACCACTTCCGTAGGCGAAACCCCCGCCCCCCCGCCGTTCCCCGAGCCGGAGCCGCCGGTGCCGGGTCCGGACCCGGATCCGATCCCGGACCCGGTCCCACCGGGCCAGTAGACGCACCTCACCCTCCCGACCCGATCATGCGGTGGCTGCTCGTCGCGATCGCGGTCTGCATCGCGGGGTGCGTGGTGCTGATCGCGTTGCAGGGTTCGCAGCTCGTCACCGGAGCCGCAATCGTGCTGGGCGGAACGGCCTTCGTGCTGGTGCTGGCGGCGGTCTTCTACGCGGTCGGGCGGTCCGAAGACCGCGAACGGGCCGCTCGTGAGAGCGGCGCGATCGATTCCTCGCGGTAGCCCCGCGCGCCGGCGCGCCCTGGGCCTCCTACTGCGTCTTGGCGTGCGCGAGGCGCGCGTCGGCGCTCGCGGAGATCCGCCGCAACTCCTCCAGCCGCGTCGGGCTGGACGGCTTGCCGGTGAGGATCCGCGCGTTGTACAGCGCCAGTCGGTTGCGATGGTGCTGCGCCTCAGCCTCGAGATGCTCGAGCTGGATCGCCGTCTGCCGCTCGCGCTCGGGGATCCCCGGTTCCTGACGCTCGCGCTTGTCGGCAGTCATCCTCTTGCGCCTGCTCGCGCGGCCGGCCGCGATCGTGCGGCCGGCGGCAGCCCGCTTAGAGCGTGGTGACGTTGACCGCCTTCGGTCCCTTGTCGCCGGCCTCGGCGTCGTAGGAGACCTTCGCGCCTTCGGCCAGCGACTTGAAGCCGTTGGAGTTGATGCCGCTGTGATGGACGAACAGATCCTTGCCGTTGTCGTCCGGGGTGATGAAGCCGAAGCCCTTGTCGTCGTTGAACCACTTGACGGTTCCTGTAGGCATGCTGTCCCTCCACTACGTATGTGCACTACGGGCGCGGAGGTCTGCCATTGCCAACGACTGCGACGCGTTACACGGTGTGGCCGAGCGAGATTCGCTCGACATGATCGTCACAAAGCCTACCGCATCGGGCCGCGGCGGCCCGATCCGCCGAGCGCGGCCGAGCGCCGCCGCGCGCGTCGACAGCTTGACGCGGCGTCAGCCCTCGGCTGACGCCGCTTTGGCCTTGGCGTGCGCGGCCAGGCGCTGTTCGGCCCCGCGAACGGCTTCCTCGAGCTGCGTCAGGCGCTGGCAGGGCTTGTCGGTGTGCAGGCGCACGTACAGCTCGAGGCGCTGGCGGTGATAGTTGACCTGCGACTCGACCTGCGCGAGCCGGCTGGACCTACCGGGCGACGCGCTCACGTGCTCGACTCAGGTTGCGGCATGTCCGCCTTCCGTGTCCCCTCTGGAACGTGTGGTTCGCGCGAGGCAGAGGGGAACGTGACCAGGGCGAAGACCGAACTGCCGCCTGAGTGTACCCCCGCATTCGGCTGCCGCGGGCGTGCCCGCCGTCGCGGGTTGCGGCAAGCCTCCCGAGGGCGCACGCCGCGCCGATCGCCCCGCCGCCGCGCGACGTGCTGCCGGCGCCCTGCGATAAGTCGGGGAGACAGGATTTGAACCTGCGACCGCCCGGCCCCCAGCCGGGTGCGCTACCAGACTGCGCCACTCCCCGTGGCTGAAAGCGGGCGACGGGAATCGAACCCGCCCTAGAAGCTTGGAAGGCTTCTGTGCAGCCACAACACTTCGCCCGCACGCCCTTGCGCGCAGGATACCGCTCGGGCTAGCGGCCGCGGCGCTCCTCGATCGGAACGGTGCCGGCGTCGTCGGTCAGGGCGGGTGGCGGCCATGGTCCCCACCAGTTGTCGGCGGCGCCGTCAAGCGTGATCGTGCTGCCGCTGAGGGCATGCCCGAGCGGCGAGGCGATTAGCACGGCGAGCCAGCCGAACTCGCTCGGCGCGCCGAGCCGGCCGAGCGGCACCGACCGCGCGAGGCCACGCGTCAGCTCCTCTGGGTACTTGCGCAGCGACTCGGTGTCGAAGCGCCCGAGGGCAAGCGTCACGGCGCTGATCCCCTCGGCCTCCCCGCGCGCCGCCCAGCCGCGCGTCATCGCCTCGACCGCCGCGCGCGCCGCGCCGCTGTGCGCCATCCCCGGGAAGCCCCCGTGCGGCGAGACCGTGACGCTCGCGATCATCCCGCCGCCGCCCGGGCGCAGCGCGCGCTCTACGCACGCGCGCGTCATCCCGAGCGTGCCGTCGACGTTGAGCCGCATCACGGCCGCCCAGCCCTTCTCCGTGATCGCCTCCGCCGCCGAGAAGTACTGTCCGCCGGCGTTGTTGAGCAGCATGTGGACGCGCCCGTGCCGCTCGAGCGCGACGTCGACGATCCGCTCGCAGTCGGCGGTGACGCGGATGTCGCCGCTCACGCACGAGCACTGCGCGCCGAGTTCGCTGGCCGTCCGCTCCAGCACGTCGCGACGGCGGCCGGCGATGACGACCTCGGCACCGCAGGCGATGAGCTCGGCGGCCGCCGCCCGGCCGAGGTTGGTCCCGCCGCCGGTGACGATCGCGACGTGCCCGTGGAGCAGGTTCGGAGCGAAGACCTCCGAGGCACGCGCAGCCGGCGGCATGCGGGCGAGCCTAAGCGATGTCCGCGACCTCGCGGGCGAGGGGCGCGCCGGCCGCCAGGAGCCTCGTGACGAGTTGCTGCGGCGCGAGCAGCGCCTGCTCGCGCGTCGTGCGGAGCACGCGCTCGCCGGTCGCCTCGAGTTCCGCTTGCCGATCGGCGTCGAGCTCCTGCGCGAGCGGGCCGTCATGCCAGGGACTGCTGTCGATCTCGAGGCTGAGGCGCTGGGCGGGCCAGCGCAGGTCCGGGCGGTAGGGCGTGGCGCCGGCCAGCAGCCGGGCGTTGACGACCGGATGCTCCAGCCCGGCGGCCAGGATCAGGTCGAGGACTTCGTCCTCGTGCCCGCTGGCGGTCGGCGCCGGGCCCCTGGTGATGATCTCCACGATCCGCTTGGCGCCGCGGTGGCCGTTGGCGCGCCGCAGGACGTCGGCAAACTGCCGCACGCTCGCCAGCCGTTCGGCCTGTGCCTGGCGCACGACGCGCTTCAGGCGCCGGTCGGACAGCTGCGGCGCGATCTCCAAGATGGCGCGCGCCGGCGTGGTGCAGCGGATGCCGTGGCGCCGCGTGACGTCACGCGGCGCGATCGTGCGCGAGCGGTGAAACCGTATGCCGTCGCGCTTGCGCCCCGACGTGCCGCGGATCGTCACATCGATCGGACGACCGTCCCACCGCACGAGCCCCGCCAGCGCGCACGACGCCCAGTGGCAGAGAAGGGCGCCCCTGCCGCCCGCCAGGACGGCCGCCATGAACCGGGCGTCGAGGGTGTCGCACGGGTAGCCGACGGCGTAGACGCCGCGGTGTATGCGATGCAGCCACCCCTTGCGAATCCGTCGCGCCACCGCGGCATCGTCGAGGCCGCACGCCATGAGCTGGTCGAAGCGGACCACGCCGTGCTGCCGCGCCGCAACCCTCGCGGCCCGGAGGTCGGGGGGTGAATCGAATTGACCTTGCGGAGCGAGGCCGATTCGACTCACCCCTCGCCCCCTTGCGCCGCGGCCCATCGACCAAGCGTGCGCGTCAGCGCGTGACGAAACCAGACCTGCTCGCAACAACTTCGCGCCGAAATCGCCACAACTCGCCGTAGCGCGCGAGGGGTGGATCGAATAAGCCTCGCGGGACGAGGGTTAGTCGACTCGCCCCCCGCGCTGGCGGGCCGGAGTGCCCATCGCCCGCGGTGGCGCCCCCCGCGCTGGCGGGCCGGAGTGCCCATCGCCCGCGGTGGCGGCCTCCGCGCTGGTCGGGCCGGAACAACCGTCGCCCGCGGTGGCGCCCGCAGCGCCCGCCACGCGCGTCGGGCACGATCCACGCCATGAGCGAGCGGCTGCGCGCGATCGTCGACGAGCTGGACATCCAGCCCGACGACCACGTCCTCGAGATCG